>DATDEV010000695.1:0-2158 GCA_036522995.1 Polyangiaceae bacterium | reverse complement strand
ATGATTGTCAATGCAAGTATATGCTGGGCACCCGCGCCGGCAGCGCCTGAGCGGATTCTCGCCGCTGCGCCCCGCTCTCAGCGCCCTTGTTTGGCTCTGCGGCGCCGTCCCAGCAGGCAAGCTGCGGCGTGGCAGCCCATGCTTGTGCGGTGCTTGGCCCCAAATGCGAAACGCCCCGCGGTGAGGCGAGGCGTTTGGCAGTCCGTGAGTGGCGCCGGCTAGGCGCGTGGGCTCAGCGGCGCGCGAACGGGGTCTTGCCGCTGTAGACCTGCTCGTCGCCGAGCTCGTCGGCGATGCGCAGCAGCTGGTTGTACTTGGCGATGCGGTCGCTGCGCGAGAGGCTGCCGGTCTTGATCTGGCCGGCGTTGGTGGCGACCGCCAGATCGGCGATGAAGGCGTCTTCGGTCTCGCCGGAGCGGTGCGAGATGACCGAGGTGTAGCCGGCGGTGGTGGCCATGCGGATGGTGTCGAGCGTCTCGGTGAGCGAGCCGATCTGGTTGACCTTGATCAAGATCGAGTTGGCGATCTTCTTCTCGATGCCCGTGATCAAGCGCTTGACGTTGGTGACGAACAGGTCGTCGCCGACCAGCTGGATCTTGCTGCCGAGCTTCTCGGTCATCAGCTTCCAGCCCTCCCAGTCGTCCTCGGCGTAGCCGTCCTCGATGGTGACGATGGGGTACTTCTTGATCAGGTCGGCGTACACGTCGCACAGCTCGGCGGCCGTGCGCGGCTGCTTGTCCCAGGTGTACTTGCCGTCCTTGTAGAACTCGCTGGCAGCGCAATCCATGCCCAGCGCGATCTGCTCGCCCGGCTTGTAGCCGGCGGCCTCGATGGCGCTCATGATGCGCTGAATGGCCTGCTCGTTCGAGGCCAGGCGCGGGGCGAAGCCGCCCTCGTCGCCGACGGCCGTGACCATGCCCTCTTTCTTGAGGATGCTCTTGAGGTTGTGGAACACCTCGGTACCGGCGCGCAGCGCTTCGCCGAAGGTTTCGAAGCCGAGCGGCACGATCATGAACTCTTGCACTTCCAGGCCGCTGTCGGCGTGGGCGCCACCGTTGATGATGTTCATCAGTGGGGTGGGCAGCACGCGCGCCTGCACGCCACCGAGGTAGCGCCAGAGCGGCAGGTCCACCGTGTCGGCGGCGGCGCGGGCACAGGCCATCGACACGGCCAGGATGGCGTTGGCGCCGAGCTTGCTCTTGTTGGGCGTGCCGTCGAGCTCGAGCAGGCGCTGATCGACCGAGGGCTGATCGAGCGCCGACATACCGACGATGGCCGGGCCGAGCTTGTCGTTGACGTTCTCGACGGCCTTGAGGACGCCCTTGCCCATGTAACGCTTCTTGTCGTCGTCGCGAAGCTCGTTGGCTTCGTGCTCGCCGGTGGAGGCGCCGCTCGGGACGGCTGCGCGGCCGAAGCCGGAAGAGGTATGGACCTCGGCCTCCACCGTGGGGTTGCCACGGGAGTCGAGGATTTCGCGTGCTTGAACGTGGAGAATCTCAGGCATGGGCGGGAGCTAACATGGAAGGAAACGCGCCGCGAGACGTTCCATCGCTGGTTTGCACGTCGCGCACCGGATTGTTTCCGAACGCCCTAGTCGCCGTAGAGTTTTGGGGCGGCTGCGCGCCGCAGTGGCGTCAGGCCGAGCGCCGCGGGGCGTCCCAGTGGTCACCATCGGTCTTCGGGTCCAGCAGCCCTGGCGGAATCAGCGTCTGCGAAGGGCGCTGAGGCACGTGCTTGCCCAGGGTCTCGTCGAAGAACAGGCGCTGCACGAGCTCGTTCCGGCCCGATACGCGGAGACGCCGGAAGACGGCGGTGATCTGGTTTGCGATGGTGCGCGTGGAGGTGCCGCGCTGATGTGCGATTTCCTCGTACGACAGACCTTCGACCAGGCTGCGGATCACGGCCAGCTCGGCGCTGGGCAGCAGTAGCCCCAAATGCCGATCCGGGCGAGGCGTGCCGATCACGAGCAGGTTTGGTTGCTCGGGCGAGCTGAAGTTGGCGCAGCGAGCCACGGCCAGCGCTGGCTCGCCAGGGGGGCTCGCGGCCAGCATCAACAGCGGGTGGGCCCGCGAGGGGCGGCACGCGAGCCCGATGCTCTGGAGCGCCAGTCGCGAGTTGAGGGCGATGGTCGACGGTGCCAACCCGAGGTCGATGGCGA
>DATDEV010000694.1:0-17934 GCA_036522995.1 Polyangiaceae bacterium | reverse complement strand
TTCTCCCCCTTGTACACGAACGGGTCGTTGATCTGCAGGTTCTGCGACAGGTAACTGTAGAAGCGATAGTAGGTGCGCTCGACGCCGACCGACGCGCGGTAGTCCAGGTAACCGAGGATGGGTGCCTCGGTGTCGGGCTCGTTCGTGAGCAGTACCGGGTAGGCGGCAACCTGACCCTTCAAGAGCAGGTTGGAACGACCCGTCGGAAAACCGGGCTGGCGAAACTCGCTTCTCAGCCTGGCGTGCGGCAGCAAGCGCTGCGGCGCCTCGAAGGACGGGAAGCGCGTTGGGTAGATGACCGCGCCCGGCACCGCTTCGAGCTCGAGCTTGCGCATACCGCCCAGAAAACTCTGATTCTCCCAGCCGAACGTCAGGTGAACGTCACTCTTGAGAGTGTCGATGAGCACGCCACCGCCCACCCGGATGGCGCGCAGCTTGGCCTTCTCGACCCGCACCAGGATGGGGACGCGTGCCTTGCCGCTGGCGCCAGTCGTGGCGGCGTCCAGCTGCGGCTCGATCTCGACCGAGCTGAATACCCCCAGGTCCAGCAGTGCACGCTTGGCCTCGTCGAGCTCACTCTGAGAGTAGGACGCCCCGGGCTCGAGATCGAGCGCTCGCCGCACGCGCTCCTCGGGCAGGTCCTGCAGCCCCTCCAGCTTTATCTCACCCAGCTCGGCAGGTCGACCGGCGTCGACCCAAAAGCCGACCGCTGCCACGCGCTGCGGCAAGTTCACGTCCGCGCTCTTGCGCACGACCGCCTGCGCATAGCCGCTGTCGCCCAGCGCGCGCGCCAGCGCTTTGGCCGCGGCCGCCAGCTTCTCCTCTTCGAGGGGCGCCCCGAGCGGGAGCTCGCCCTCGATGTCGCGACGCGCGCGCTGCTGCAGATCTGCAGGCAGTTTTTGGATACCGTGCACGTCGACCCGGCGCAGCAACACCGGCGCGCCCTCCTCGATCACGATTTCGACCCGCACCTTGGCACCCGAGCGAAAGACGTGCGCCGCCCGCGCATGCGCCTCGTAGTAGCCGCGCGCGCGATACATTCGCTCGATGCGCTGTAGATCGCGCTCCAGCACGAAGCGATTGAAGACCTCGTAGTCGTAGATGACGCCCGGAAACAGGCCCAGAAACTTGGGCGTCTGGCGGCTGGCAATGCGCGCCTCCAGCTCGTCGTCGTCGATGTGCTCGTTGCCGCTCACCTTCAGGCTTTCGAGATTGAAACGTTGGGTCGGTGCACGCGTGCAGCCGAGCGATATTCCGCACAGCACGAGCCAGCGCAACCAGGCGGCCCATGACAGCAGCCTGGCTCGCTCTCGGTGCACGGCATGCGGAGTGCAAGCAACGGGCCATCGACATGCGAAAGCGCGGATTGCTCCTGGGCTTCCTGGCGTGCGCGAGCGCGTGTGGGGGCGCGCTACCTTCGCCTGTCCTCACCGAGCACCCGCTGGGGGCCTACGTCGTCGTTCCTTACCCTCCGCCGGCGGCGCTGGCCGAAACGGTGCCCGAGCGACCGGAGCGGCCAGGCGTCGTGTGGGTCGACGGCGAATGGCTATACCACGGCGATTCCTTCGTCTGGCGCCGCGGCGGCTGGGTCGTGCCGCCTCCGGCGGGTCGATTCGCCCCGTGGCGTTCCTGGTACCGCCGCGATGGCCGACTCATGCTCGCCCGCGGGACTTGGTACGACGCCAAGCGTGAGCGCTTGCGCTTCATCGAGCCCATCGCGCCGGCAGAAACTCCGACGAACGAGGTGACGTCGGAGTTTCAATCCGGTCGTTGAGACCATAAAGCGACGTGGAGCGCTAGCGCGCGGGCAACACGTGACCCGGCGAGTAGCCAGGTGGATCGCTGGCCGGGAACGATTGCCAGGACGCCTCGTCGACCAAGTCGCGCTTGCCCTCACCGAAGCGATGCGTTTGCGGCCTGGTCAGCCAGAGCTGAACGCGCCGCGCGCTCTCCTTGAGCGGCTTGTCCGTGGCGCCCCGCACGAAGAGCGCCGCCCCGCCCAGCACGAGCAGCGGCGCCGTCAGGCCGCCGCGCACGATGCCTGCGAGTGCGAGCAGCGAGCCGCCGAGCAAACGTGCGGCGCGCTTGCGCTTGATGCGTGCGTCCACGCGCTTCGCCATACCGATGATATCGAACGTCGATTTTTCCACGACCTGCTCCTTGGCTAAAAGCCTGCCCCGCTCCCAAGCAGAGCGCGTGCCAACTCGCGGCGGGCTTGGTCCGGTTCCTGCAGCCGCGAGCCAGGTGCCCGCGGCGTTTGCTGGGGCCGTGTACGTAGCAAGCAGAAACAAGGAGCAAAGCATGCAAACCCACAGCAATCCGGACAATTCAGAGACGATCTCGCAGCTGAACTCGTTCCTGCGCGGAGAGCTCTCCGCGGCGGAGACCTACCGGCTCGCGCTCGATCGCCTCGATCAATCCCAGCATCGTGGGACGCTCGTGCAGTGCGAACGTTCTCATGAGGAGCGGGCGCGGCTGCTCACTGAGGCCATCTTGGGCCGGGGTGGCGACCCGGCCGATAGCTCGGGCGCCTGGGGCTCGCTGGTGCGCATGATCGAGCGCAGCGCCGTAGCCATCAGCGAGCACGCGGCGGTCGCGGCGCTGGAAGAGGGCGAGGATCACGGGCGCGACGACTATGTGCGCGACCTCGACAACCTCGAGCCCAGCGCGCGTCAGCTGATCGAGTACGCCATCCTACCGGAGCAGCGCCGCACCCACGATACCATCAAGGCCGTGAAGCGGTCGCTCTCCTGAGAGCGCGGGCGCCGGAAAAAGGAGAGAAGCCCTGAAGCCGATGAGCTTCAGGGCTTCTTCTTTCTGGTAGCCCCTGCGTCGTTTCAGCGATCCGCTTCGACCGACTCGCCGGGCTCCGACGGCACCCACAACTTGATCTTGGCGTGCGATTCCGGGTCGTTGGACTGCTCGGGCTTGGCCTCGAGCGGCTGGCCCGTGACATAGGCGCGCGCCGCCTGCAAAACGGTCTTCAGGCCCTGCAAGCCCGACCGGTCCCAATACTCCGCATCGAACGTGGTGAGGCGAACCAGCACGATGTCGGGATCGCGCTCACTGCCGTACCAGACGCGGTACTGCTCCTTCCATAGCGCCCGAATGCGCTCCGGATCGAAGACGAGCTCGGCGTTGCCGTTCAAGCACAGAAAGCGCGAAGGGCTCTGAAGTGTCACCATGGCGCGTGCATCTTCCGCGACCTCCTCGACCTTGGCCGAGGCAACGCTGGTGATGAACCAGATCGTGACATCGTCGTCGACCTGGGCGATCGACATGGGGCGGCCGTGCAAGCTCCCCCCGCGCGAGCGCGTGATCAGGGTGGCGCTGTCGAACTCGCGCAGCAGCGACAGCAGATGCGAGACGCTTTCGGGCGACCTTTGATGGCTGGCCAGGGCTTGGGTCATGCGCCCCGGATTTGCAACCGGCATGCCGCCGTCGACCGGCCCGTCGCCCCGATTTTTGCGCGACTGATCGCTTTCTCCCGGAACCGGGCCCAAACTCACGAAAAGCCACGAAATGATGACGATTGAGCGACTACGAGGCAAATTTGCAGGGTCAGTGTGCAGCCTGGGGCTGCTGGCAGGTCTGGGGGGCTGTTCTGGCTCCGAGCCAGACCCCAGCTCCGCGGGCGGCAACTCGGGCGGACCCAGCGGTGGAAGTAGCTCCGGGACCGGCGGCAGCGGCGGCAGCGCGACCAGCGGTGGCGGGACCGGCGGCGGCTCGGCCATCCCCGACGTGGTGGTCGGGACGTTCCAGGTCGAGATGACTATCCCCGACGACGCGCCGGACAGCTGGCGAACGTCGGTCGTCGGCAAGGTGAGCGATGGCATCTCGCCGCAGTCGATCGTTTGGGACCCGGGCATTCCCGACGGCGACTGTTGGCTGGAAAAGCCCCGTGCCCCGTTCTGCAGTGAAGGCTGCGGTACCGAGGTCTGCGTCGAAGACGACGTCTGCCTCGGCTACCCGACGGGTCACAGCGTCGGCGAGGTCACGCTGAGCGGCGTGGCTCTGGTCGGTGGAGGCACCGAGCTCCTCCTGAAGGAGGTCTCGAAAACCTATCAGCCGAGCGCCGGCGTGATGCTGGCCGACCCACCCTTCGGCGAAAGCGACGAAGTGAAGCTCAGCGCCACGGGCGGGGACTACACGGCCTTCGACATGACGGCACTCGGCATCAGCCCGCTCGAGGTCACGTCCACCGACTTCGAGCTGGCCAATGGCAAAGCGCTCGAGCTGACGTGGGAGCCCGCCGCCCATCCGCTATTCAGCGTCGTGCATGTGAAGATCGACATCAGCCATCACGGTGGCAGCCGCGGTTTGATTCAGTGCGACGCGGTCGACGACGGTGCGCTCACGGTTTCGGCCGCGCTCGTCAGCGAGCTGATCGGCCTGGGTTTCGCCGGCTTTCCGACGCTGGTCATGACCAGGACCTCGCGCGACAGCGCGCAGCTCGCGCCCGGGCGGGTCGAGCTCGTGCTGGCAGCCAAGGTCGAGCAACCCGTCACCATCGAGGGACTCATCTCTTGCTCGGGCGGCGACCCCGAGCCCGGCGCCCCACCGGAATGTCCCACCGGCACTACTTGCCAGGACGATCTAAAATGCGAGTGATCGACGGCAGCGTGCGCGCTGCTCTTCTAACTCTGTGCGCCTCGCTCGCGGTCCTGGGCTGCAGCGAGCACGAACCCTTCCACGAGGACCCTACCGGCGTGCAGGAGGGCGCGTGTCAGTTCGACGCCGACGCCGACGCCCCCGACTCCGCCACCAGCCTCACCTGCAAGGCAGACTTCGACGCGCTCGCCTCCGTGCCGCTCGACGCGAGCCTGCCCGGCGCTCGCTCGGTCAAGGTCGCGCTCGATCGGAGCGACGACGACGCGCTCTACTTTCAGAACAGCACCCGCTATCCCATCCATTACGAGTTCGTCAGCGCTCACCTGTCGGGCGGTGGGCTGCCGCTCGTCACCGACATCTCGACCTTCGAGGCCAGCGAATACTACCATCCTGATCGGCGCTTCGTGCTCGGCGCGGTGAGCTACTACGAGGGCCCCAAGGTGTGGGCGCTCGAGCTATCGCCCTACGACACGGCTTCGATCGAGATGATCGAGCTGCTCTACCGCGCCGTGGCAAGCTCGGCCTATTTCGGCCCCGCGCTGAAGTTCCACCCCACGTCCGAGGCCATCGCCAAGACCGCCGAAAAGCTCGCGGACGACGTACAGCAGATCAGCACCGACGAGCTGTATGCTCAAATCGACTACCAGCCGCTCACGCTCGGCACCACCATCGGGCGCATTCGTTTCGCCCGCGCCGCCGAGCTGGAAGACATCTACCTCGGCTACCAGGACATCGCCGTGCTCGACCAGGCACCCAACGACATCTCGGTCGTGGCGGGTCTCATCACCGAGCAGTTTCAGACGCCTCTTTCGCACGTGAACGTGCTGTCCCAGAACCGCAAAACGCCCAACATGGGCCTACGCGGCGCCTTCGAGGACGAAACGCTGCGCGCGCTCGACGGTGAATGGGTCGAGCTCAGCGTCGGGCCCAGCGAGTGGACGGTTCGACCAGTCGACGCCGACGCGGCGGCCGAGTTCTGGCAGGATCACAAGCCCACCCCGGTGGTGCTCCCCCCGCTCGACCTCGAGCAGACTCAGCTGCTCGATATCGAAGACGTCACGCCGGAGTTGGAGGACGTGACCCTGCGCGACGCGATCAAGGAGTCGGTGCGCGCCTGGGGCGGTAAGGCCGCTCAGTATTCGATCCTGGCCAAGACGCCGGGCGTACCCACACCCAAGGCCTTCGCCATCCCGGTCTTCTACTACCAGCAGTTCATGCAGGAAAACGGGCTGTTCGAGCGCGTTGACGCGCTGCTCGAAGACCCGGAGTTCCAAAAAGAGCCGGCCGTGCGCGAGGACGAGCTGACGAAACTGCGCGCCGACATGCTGGCGGCGGAGGTGAACCCGGACTTCCAGGCGCTGCTGCAGGAAAAGCTCGAGACCGACTACCCCGGCCTCAGCATGCGTTTCCGCACCAGCACCAACAGTGAAGACCTGGACGGCTTTCCTTGCGCGGGTTGCTACGAGTCCCAAACCGGCTTTCCCGCCAGCTGGGAAACGGTGCTCGATGCAGTGCGCGGCGCCTGGTCGAGCATCTGGCTCTTCCGCACCTTCGAAGAGCGCAGCTACTACGGCATCGACCACCACAGCGTCGGCATGGCCCTGCTCGTGCACCACAACTTCCCGGCCGAAGAGGCCAACGGCGTCGCGGTCACCAACAATCCCTTCGACCCGGGCGGCCTCGAGCCTGCTTTCTACGTCAACGTGCAGTGGGGCGGCGACGCCGAGGTCGTGCATCCGCCGCCGAACGTCACGAGCGATTCGTTTCTGTACTTCTTCGACAATCCGAATCAGCCGATCACGTTCATCGCGCATTCGAACCTGGTGGACCCGGGCGAGACCGTGCTCACCACCCGTCAAACCTACGAGCTGGGCCAAGCGCTCAAGGCCATTCACGAGCGTTTTTCGGCCGCCTACGGCCCTCGCTCCGGCAATTCGAGCTGGTACGGCATGGACGTCGAGTTCAAGTTCGACGACATGGATCAGGACGATGGCACCCCGCACCTGTTCATCAAGCAGGCGCGGCCCTACCCGGCGCGCAGCCTGGCCCGCGCCGAATAGCGCTCTACTTGCAAATGTCGCCGTGGTGCGGCTGCCAGTGCGGCTTCTCCGAAGCGATCGCAGTGCAGGTGTCCACGCAGGGCGGCGGCGGCACGCCGGGCTCGGGCGGCTTGCACTCTAGCCAGACCTGATCGGCGTTGACTGGACATTGCGGGGGCAACACCCAGCAAGCTCCGGTGCCGCGGCCGCATATGTCATCCGACACGAGATGGCTGCAGGAGGCGAACGGCACCATGCAGTCGGCCCCCACCTCGCAAGCGCAAGCCGTCGCGGAGCATTCGCCCGCGCTCGCTAGGGTGGCTCCGGCTCGCCGGCGCAGCTCATCGTTCCAGTACGTGACACCGTCGCAGCTGCAGACGGGCATCAACTCTGGGGGGATGAACACGACCGGAGGCTCGCAACGGCCCTGCTTGGCGTCGCAGCTCGGTTTTTCGCAGCGCCAGCTGGTCGGACAGTCGGCTTCTGCGTAGCACGACGTGCCAGGCGGCATGCCGCCGCTGCCCGATGAGCCCGCGAGCGAGCCGCCGCTACCTGCTGCAGCGCCGCCAGCCCCCGCGCCTGCTCCGCCGCTTTCGCTTCCCCCACCGCCCGAGCCGCCGCCGCCACTGCCGCCCGAGCCACCGCTACCGCTCGAGCCGCCCAGCTCAGCCGCGCTGCCGGCCCCGGCCGCAACCGGCGTTCCGCCGCTCGAGCCAGCGGCTCCGCCCGAGCCAGCGTTGGCTGGCGGCAAATCGAACACGGGGATCTCGTGGCCCTGGCAGCCGCCGAGCGCGGTGGCGCCCAGCGCGCACGCGGCCGCGAGCCAGCTCAGTGCGCCCGCAGCCCTCATTGCTCGAAGCCCTCCGTCGGGAAGCGGCGCGAGCCTGCCGCAGTGAATCCGAGCGCCAGCGTGAAGCCTGCCCGCCAGCGTGGCAGGTCGAGCACGACCTCGCTCGTGTCGTCGCGCCGCGCCACGAACGAAGCGGGCGCGAGATCGAGGTCCAGCGAAGCCAACGCCGACAAGAACAAGCGATTCGAGATGCGCAGACGCGCTCCGAGCATTCCGCTCACGATGGGATCGGTCGTGCTCGTACCGTCGTGCACCTGGCCGGCGTCCGGTGCCTCGACCGCGTTGAGCACGAAAGTGTCGAAGCCGCCCGTCAAGCCCAAGCAGCCAGCGACCTCGGGGGAGAGCAGCCAGTCGAAGGTTGGCCCGAACCTGAATTGCAGCGGCCTGAGCTCGGCGATACCGCGCGCAAAGCTCAGGTCGCTGGTGCCGTGCACGGTAGCCGACAGCAGCAGCCCAGCCTGAGCGCGCCCGAGCTCGACGCGCGGCTCGAGCGCCAACCCACCGCCCGGAACGATGCGACCATTCCCGAGCGAGCTCAGGCGCAGCACCGGACCCACGTCGAAGCCCAGCCGGCTCTGCGAGGGCCGCCCGGCATGTGCCGACGCGGCAGCGACGGGTTTGTCTTGGCCCGGGCGCCCGGCTGCGCCGAGCGCAGGCGCTGGCTCGCGCTCACCGACCTGCAGCATCGATTCCACGCTCAGGTAGAGCACGTGCAGCAGCGCTTCGACGCCGGTCTCGAGCGATGTCGCGTCGCCGATACGGCGCGAGGTCAGCTCCTGGCGCGTCCTGCCGTCTTCGATGGCAATGCTGGCCGACGTGAGACTGCGCAGGTCGACGTAGGCGACCACCAGCGGCACTGGCTCGTCGGCTTCGAGCTCGGGCTCGGGCTCGGGCTCGGCCGCCGATCTCACGTTCGCCTGCACGTTGAGCCGCCGCAGCAGCTCGCGCGCAGTGACGCGCACGCGCGCCAGCGCTGCAGCGTCGCCGGCCACGCGAATCTCGACCGCGCGCGCCGTCTGCGTAGCGCTGCCGGAGGACCCGGCATCGCCTTGCGCTGCTGCGGCTGCCGAAGGCGCCAGCAGCGCAAGCGCTGCCACGACGACCATCGGCGCGCGTTTCACTGTAGACCCAACGCCGAAAGCCTCTCACCCGCCTGCCTACCGTAGATGGAGCTCGGGTACTTGCGCTGCACTTCTTGCCAGGCGGAAGCCTCGAGATCGCGGCGGCCCAAACGCCCCAGCGCACGGGCGCGGCCGACCAGCGCTTCGGCTTCGAGCCCTCGCGACGAGCCAGCCAGGTAGCGCTCGAAGCCGGTCAGAGCGCTCTGGGCATCGCCGCTGTCGAGCAGCAACAGCGCCAGCGTGACCCGCGAGACCTCCGCCTCGCTCGAGCCCGGAAACTGATCCTGCAGCAGGTGATACAGACCCGACGCGCGCCCGATGTCGCCAGAGCGACGCGCCTGATTGGCCTCCGCGAACAGCTTTCCGGCGCTGGTCGGTGCCTTGGCGCTCGCGTCGCTCGCGGCTTCATCCGCAGCCGCAGCCGCAGCCGCGGCCGCGGCCACCACGGCGGGCGGCTCGGGCGTCGCGGCGCGCGCCGTGCGGGCAAGCTGAGTGGAACGGGCCCGACCTGGTGAGGCGCCGGCCGCGCTCGGCGGCGACGGCGGCGATGCAAGCTCCGCCCCAGCAGCTGCTGGCGACGTGGTCGCAGGTGGCGCAGCGGCGGCTGCGTTCCTCCGAATCAGGCTCGGATCGACCGCCAGCCTGGCCGGGGGCGCTGCGCGCGTGAATGACGTCGACAGCGCATGCCAGGTAGCCTTGCCAGTCACCACCGCTGCCAGTGCCCCGCTGGCGCTGATCAGCGCCGCGGCAGCCAGCCCCCACACCAGCAAGCGCGAACGCCGCCGCGGCGGCAACGCCGCCGGCGCGGGCGCACGCAGCGGCATTAGCGGCGGCGACTCACTCGGACCGAGCGCCAGCGCTTCGGCGAGAAAATCGGCGCGCGCCGAGTGCTCGAAGCGGCACACCTCGCAGCCTTCCAAGTGGCTGCGCAGCCGCTCCCGCTCGAGGGGCGTGAGCTCGCCGTCGAGCAGCTTGTCGAAGAGCTCTTCGGGGTGAAGTCCGACGACGGTCATGATTTCACCTTGAGCTCCGCCAGGCTGGGTCGGGCCTCGATGCGCTGGCGGAGCGCTTCCTTGGCCAGGCGCACCCGACTTCGAACCGTATTCACTGGCGCGCCGCTCGCGCGCGACACCTCTTCGAGCGTCCAGCCCATGACCACGCGCAGCGCCAGCGCTTCGGCCTGCTCTTCGGGCAAGTCCTCGAGTAGCTCGCGCAACAGCTCGCGGCGGCGCGCACCGAGCGCATCATCGTTCACCGAAGGCACGCTGTCCTCGGCAGGGCTCAGCTGACCGAACGCCTCACGACGCGAGACGTCGCGCTTGACGTTGCGTCGCACGCGCAGCGCCACGCGCAGCGTGATGCGCGTGGCGTAGCCAGCTGGGTGACATTCGCCGCGAAACGCTGGCAGTGCCCGCACCAGCGCGATCATCGACTGTTGGACGGCGTCGTCCAGGTCGGGATGCCGCGCCCCGAGCACACCCGCCGCTACCCGAGACAGTGTCGGCCACACGTAGGCCAAAAACTCCTGCGTCGCAGCCAGATCGCCTGCGGCGGCGCGCATGGCGAGGTCGCGCGCACGCTCCTCGTTCGAAGGCAGCCCTGCCGAAGGCAGCTCTTCGCCGCTCGGGGGCAGGACGGCTTCGGCGCGCGGCGGGCTTTTGCGGCTCACTTCCTTGGTATCGTAGGCCCTCCCGGACAAAAGCGATCACTCGGCAGCAGGGAATTTGCTGTTTTCGGTGGATATCAGGGCAGTAGTCGACGCTACGGCACGGCCGCGAGCGGATTCGTCAATTTGACTACGCGCGGGACGTAGATGGCCATGTTGGCAAGCAACTCGGCGAATTCATTGCTGTTACAGGTGTAGGTGAACAGCAGCTTGCTGTCGGGGTCGGGATTCCACGCCTCCTGCTCCGCGGCGCCGTAGCAGATGGTGTCCGGATCGTAGTCGGCCGCTTGGGGGTCCATTTCAGGCAGGCTGTAGATCTGGCTGGGTTGGGTCCAGGGGCCTTCGCGCGCTTCGGCCGAGCTGACCGCGATGCTCGCCGAAGGCCAGCCGCTGGTGTCGGTGAACAGCGCCAGGTAGCGCCGCGAGGCCGCGTGGTAGCGCACGCTGAGCCCGGTGTTGGCAGGTAACCCGAGCGCCTTGGCGCTGGCCGCGACCAGTCCTGGTGCCCAGCTGCCATCGCTCTTCAAGTACTCGAGTGAGGACTCCGCAATGCTCGCGCCTAGCAGGCGCGGCTTGGCGATGCGGGCCAGGATCATGTTCGCCTGGTACGGCGTGAACAGGTTCACGTGCTCGGCTGCGACGACGACGCCCTTGCCGACCGTGAGCCGCTGATCGGTCAAATCGAAGTACTCGATGTGCCAGGCCTCGGGCGCGGCGAACGGATTGTCGACGCGCGCCAACGTCATCCCTTGCTCGCTGAAGCCCTGCGCGTCGGACGTCACGCGCGTCGCAGTGAGAAAGAGCTTGCCGTCCTGGAGCCACGGCCGCTGCACCCAGAGCCGTGCGCCGGACGGCGCCTGCTCGTCGAACAGCGCACGGTGATCGCCAGCCGCACCGCCCCAGTGATAATCGATCACCGCAGCGCCGTGATCGCAACCGATGCGCGCCACCGAGTTGCCAACCATCTGGCTGCCCGAACGCGAAGCGTCGCTCACGCCACCAACGAAGGTGTCCTGAAACGTCATCAGCGTGAGCGTCGGCGACAGCACCACCGAGAAATTGCTATCCGCACCCAACCAAAATCCGCGCCCCACCTCATCCCGATACGGACACCGCAGCTCGCACTCCGATAACCTCCCCGCGCCCCCACCCACCCCCGCCGCCGCCCCGCCCTGCCCCACCCCCGCACTCCCGCCAATCGACTCGCCCCCACCACCCGACCGGGCCAAATCCCCCGCCAAATTCCCGCTGCGACCCGACCCGGGATAATCCCCGCCCGAGCCGCCGGCTCCCGAGCCGCTGCCGCCGGGGCCGCCAGCCGACGATGGCGCGAGGGCGGGCGACGGCTCCGTGCAAGCCGCGCTCAGCAGCAGCCCGCAGAGCATGGAGCCAAGCCTGCTCATGACGCTCAGTTTATCCGGGCTCCGGCCCCGAGCTTGCAAATACGCCTGGCACTCGTCGAAGCCTACGACAAACCTGACAGCTAACCGAGGTCGCGCGACGCGCGGGGGTGGCGGTCCCGCGGCCCAAGCACTAGGGGGTGAAGCGATGCACCGGGGCGCCGGGTGCGACGGAAAACGAGAAGAAACGTTAACTTGGGCGCCTCGAAGACAACTCCCATGCGTTACGTAATCGTCATCGTTGGTCTGGTCGCTCTCGTCGGGACCCTCGTCGCCATCAAGGGCGCCCAAATTGGCATGCTGATGGGCATGGGCGAGCAGATGAAAAAAGCCGGGCCGCCGCCCGAAGTGGTGAGCACCGTGGTCGCTCAGCGACAGACCTGGGAGGACACGCTGAGCGCCGTCGCCAGCGTGGTGTCGGCCAAAGGCGTGTCGGTGAGCAACGACGCGCCTGGCCTGGTCTCGCGGCTGCATTTCGACTCGGGTGATGCGGTGAAGCAGGGTCAGCTGCTGGTGGAGCTCGACACCAGCGTCGAGCGTGCGCAGCTGGCGTCGCTGCGCGCCAAGCGCGAGCTGGCGACCATCTCCGTCAATCGCTCCAAAGCGCTCGCCACCTCCGGTGCAGCCCCCCAGGCGCAGGTCGACGTGGACGAGTCGACGCTCAAAAGCCTGTCAGCAGACCTCAACGCCCTCAGCGCCCAAATCGGCCGCAAGACGATCCGCGCGCCGTTCACCGGCAAGCTCGGCATTCGCCAGGTCAACGTAGGTCAGTACCTCGCGCCGGGCACCACCGTCACGGTGCTGGAGTCGGCCGAGTCGACCTTCATCGACTTCAGCCTGCCCCAACGCGAGCTGGCCAAGCTGCAGGTGGGGATGCCCGTGCGAGCTCTGCAGAGCGATTCCTCTAGCGTGATCGCCGAGGGCGCCATCACGGCCATCGATCCGTCGATCGATCCCATGACGCGCAACATCAAGGTGCGCGCCAACCTGACCAAGGGAGGCGAGCAGCTCCGGCCCGGCATGTTCGTGCGCGCCGAGGTGGTGTTACCGCAAAAGTCCGACGTGGTGGCGGTTCCGCAGACTGCCATCGTGCATGCCTCCTACGGCGACTCGGTCTTCGTCGGCGAAGTAAAGCCCGGCCCCGACGGCAAGGCGCGCAAGGTGGCGCAGCAGCATTTCGTCAAGGTCGGCGCCACGCGCGGCGACTTCGTCTCGGTCATCGACGGCCTCAAGGCAGATCAAGAAGTCGTGACGGCGGGTGCCTTCAAGCTGCGCAATGGCATCCCGCTCAAGGTCAACAACGAGGGCGGCCCGCAGCCGTCGCTAACGCCGCAGCCCGAGAATCGCTGACTCGGAGTCGCCCATGAAGCTCACCGATTTGTTCATCCGCCGGCCCGTGCTGGCGATCGTGGTGAACCTGGTCATCATCATCGCCGGGCTGCAGGCGATTCGTTCGCTCAACGTGCGCCAGTACCCCAAGCTCGAGAGCGCCACGGTAGCGGTGCGCACGGTGTACGTCGGCGCCAACGCCGACCTGGTGCGCGGCTTCATCACCACGCCGCTCGAGCGTTCCATCGCGGCCGCCGATGGCATCGATTTCATCGAGTCGCAGAGCGTGCAGGGCATGTCGACCATCAACGTGCGGCTGAAGCTCAACTTCCCGGCCTCCGGGGCGCTGGCCGACATCAGCGCGCGCGTGAACCAGGTGCGCGCCGATCTGCCCCCGGAGGCGCAAGTCCCTGCCATCAGCCTGGAGCCCTCCGATGCGCAGGTGGCTTCGATGTACCTGAGCTTCGGCTCCAACATCCTCGAAGCCAACCAGGTCACCGACTACCTGATCCGCGTGGTCCAACCGAGGCTGTCGGCGATCGCGGGCGTGCAGCGCGCCGACATCTTGGGCGGCCGCTCTTTCGCGCTGCGCGCCTGGCTCAAGCCGGACCGCATGGCAGCGCTCGGCGTCAGTCCGTCACAGGTGCAGCACGCGCTCACCTCCAACAACTACCTGGCAGCCGTCGGTCAAACCAAAGGCCAGCTGATCCAGATCAACCTGACGGCCACCACCGATCTGCAAACGGTCGAGGGCTTCAAGCAGCTGGTGATCCGCGAAGGCGGCGGGTCACTGGTACGCTTGCAGGACGTCGCGGACGTGGTGCTGGGCGCGGACGACTACGAGCAGGACGTGCGCTTCAGCGGCAGGAAGGAAGTGTTCATGGGCGTGTGGGTGCTGCCCAACGCCAACTCGGTAGACGTGATCGCCAAGGCTCGTCAGGAAATCGAGCTCATCAAGCAAGAGCTACCGACCGGCATGCGCGCAGCGGTGGCCTTCGATGCGACCACCTACATCAACAACGCAGTGAAGGAGGTGATCACCACCCTGACCGAGACCATCGGCATCGTGATGATCGTGATTTTCCTGTTCCTGGGCTCGCTCCGCACCGTGCTGGTGCCGATCGTGGCCATCCCGGTGTCGCTGATCGGCGCCATCTTCCTGATGCAGCTGTTCGGGTTCACCATCAACCTGCTCACGTTGCTGGCCATCGTGCTGGCCGTCGGGCTCGTGGTCGACGATGCGATCGTCGTGGTGGAAAACGTGGAGCGCAACATCCACGAGGGCAAAACACCCATGCAAGCGGCGTTGCTCGGGGCGCGCGAGCTGGTGGGTCCGATCGTCGCCATGACCATCACGCTGGCCGCGGTGTACGCGCCGATCGGCTTTCAGGGCGGCCTGACCGGCGCGCTGTTCCGCGAGTTCGCCTTCACGCTGGCCGGCGCCGTGTTCATCTCGGGTATCGTCGCGCTCACGCTATCGCCCATGATGTCCTCGCGCCTGCTCAAGGCCGAGCACGCCCAAGGGCGCTTCCCACGCCTGATCAACCGCGGCTTCGACGCCATCAGGCGCACCTACGGACGCTTGCTGAGCGGGACGCTCGGCATGCGCGGCATGGTGTACGCGGTGTGGATCGTGCTGACGCTGCTGCTCGTCCCGATGTACATATTTTCGCCGAAAGAGCTGGCCCCGAACGAGGACCAGGGAGTCGCCTTCACCGCGCTCGACGTGCCGGCCAACGCCACGCTCGAACAACTGCAGCCGTACACCAAGCAGGTCAACGACGCCTTCTCGTCAGTGCCCGAGTTCAATCAGAGCTTTCAAATCACGTTCCCGAGCGCGGGCTTCGGCGGCGCATTGATGAAGCCCTGGGATCAGCGCAAGCGCAGCATCTTCCCGATCCAAGCCGAGCTGATGCAGAAGACCAGCAACATCGCCGGCGTCCGCGCGCCGGTGTTCTTGCCGCCCGCCCTGCCCAGCGCCGGCTTTTTCCCGGTCGAGTTCGTGATCGCTTCCACGGAGGGCCACGACAAGCTGATCGGCTACGCCCAGGAGATCGTCGGCGAGGCGGCCAAGAGCGGGCTGTTTGCCTTCCCGCCGATCATGGACGTGCGCATCGATCAGGCCAAGAGCGAGATCGTGCTCGATCGCGACAGGATCGCCTCGATGGGGCTCAGCATGCAGCAGGTCGGCGCCGATCTGGCGTCGATGCTCGGCGGCAACTACGTCAATCGCTTCAGCATCGACGGCCGCAGCTACAAGGTGATCCCACAAGTGGAGCGCGCCGCGCGACTGACACCCGACCAGCTGACGAGCCTGCACGTCACGGGTCCGAAGGGCGAGCTGGTCCCGCTCTCCGCGATCGCCACGCTGCGCGAAGGGGTCGAGCCGCGCACGCTCAACCGCTTTCAGCAGCTGAACTCGATCAAGATTTCCGGCATGGCCCCGCGCTCCGCCAACGACGGACTGCAGGTGCTGGAAACGGCTGCCGCCAAGATCATGCCGCCGGGCTCGCGCGTCGACTACACCGGAGAATCTCGCCAGATGCGGCAGGAGGCCAACAAGTTCCTGCCCGCGCTGGGGCTGGCGATTCTGCTGATTTTTCTGGTGCTCGCCGCCCAGTTCAATTCGTTCCGCGACCCGCTGGTGGTGCTGGCCGGCTCGGTGCCACTCGCCCTGTTTGGCGCGCTGATCTTCACCTTCCTCAAGTTTGCCGGACCACCGGGCATGGGCTTCGAGCTGACCGAAGGCTGGACCACCACGCTCAACATCTACTCGCAGGTCGGGCTGGTGACGCTGGTCGGGCTGGTCGCAAAGAACGGCATCCTGATCGTGGAGTTCGCCAACGCGCAGCAAGCAGCCGGGCACAGCAAGCTCGAGGCCATTCAATCGGCTGCGCTCACACGCCTGCGCCCGATCTTGATGACCACCGTCGCCACCGTCGCCGGTCACTTTCCGCTCACGCTCGTGACCGGCCCGGGCGCGGTGGCACGCAACTCGATCGGCATCGTGCTGGTCGGCGGCATGGCCATCGGCACGCTGTTCACGCTGTTCGTGGTGCCCTCGCTCTACGTGCTGATCGCCCAAGACCATCAGCATGGGCAGGAGCAGCCCGCTGGCGAGCAAGAACGCGAGCGCCAGATCTCCAGCCCCGACCTCGCCCAACAGCTCGAGCCCGAGCTCCAAACCGGCTAGCGCCGTCACCCGTCGCTGAACCTCCCCCGCCCTTTTTGTAGCGAAAAGGCGCGCTGTTCGGCGAGCTGGTGTAAATGGAGCGCTGTGAAGGCGCTGATCGCACTGGCCCTGGCCGCGACGACTGCGGCACTTGCCGGCCCGGCGCTGGCGGGGGACTTGGCGGACGTGAAGGCGCGCGGCGAGCTGCGCTGGGGCGGCGACCTGCAGGGCGGCGAGCCGTACGTGTTCGAGGACGAGAAGGAGCCGGGCAAGATCGTCGGCTTCGAGGTCGAGATCGCCGACGCCCTGGCTCGCGAGCTGGGAGTGCGCGCGAAATTCGTTCAAAACGACTGGTCGAACCTGGTGCCCGGGCTCGAGCGCGGCGACTTCGACGTGATCCTGAATGGGCTGGAGGACACGCCCGAAAGGCGCCTGCGCATCCGGCTCTCGGCGCCTTATTACACGTACGGCGAGACGCTCACGGTGCGGGCCGGCGCCAGCTACAAGAGCCTGGCGGAGCTGAAGGGCAAGCGCGTCGGCACGTTGAATCAGACGGTCGCCCACGATCTGCTCAAGGCGGCGCCGGTCGAAGTCGTGCTCTACGAAGGCCAGCAAGAGCCCTACCTCGATCTCGCGCAGGGTCGCACGGAGGCCGTGCTGCTCGACCACGTGATCGCCGATCGCTACGGTTGCGTGCAGAAAAAGCTACACTGCCTGCCCGACGACGTCGCTCGCGGTCACTACGTCCTCGGCATCGGCAAGTCCGACGCCGAGCTTCAACGCGCCATCGACGCTGCTCTTTCCGGACTGCAGCGAAGCGGCGAGCTGGAGCGCATTCTGACGCGCTGGAAGCTCTGGGACTCGCGCCAAACCGCAGCCACGCCCGGCGCGGAAGGCCCTCCGCCTCCGCCTCCACCCTCGTCGGCGACAGCGGCCGAGCCGGAGCGCCACTTCGGGCGCGGGCACCTGCTCTTGTTCCTGCAAGGCGCGCTCGTCACACTGCTGGTCTCGGTGCTTTCGTTCGCGCTCGCCTCGCCCCTCGGCATCGCGCTCGCGACCCTGCGCCTGTACAGCGGACCGGTCGGGCGACGCCTCTGCGCCGCCTACGTGGAGCTGTTTCGGGGTACGCCGCTGCTGCTGCAGCTGTACGTGCTGTACTTCGGCCTGGCCGACGTGGTTCGCCTGAACCCGATGACGGCGGCGATCCTGGGCCTCGCGCTCAACTACGGCGCCTACGAAGCCGAGGTGTACCGCGCTGCGCTGCTCTCCGTGCCCAGCGGGCAGACCGAGGCGGCGCGCGCGCTGGGCATGTCGCGCTGGGAAGCCCTGCGTCACGTGGTGTTTCCGCAAGCGCTGCGCACCGCCCTGCCCGCCGTCACCAACGACTTCGTCGCGCTGCTCAAGGATTCCTCGCTGATCAGCGTGATCACCGTCGTAGAGCTGACCAAGCGCATGACCATCCTGGCGGTGGAGCTGCGCGATTGGGTCACGCCGGGCCTGATGTGCGGAGCACTCTACTTCGCGATGAGCTTTCCACTGGCACGCCTGGCACGTCGCATCGAGCGTCGATTGGAGGGGGCTGCCACGAGCGCCAGCTCCGCCCATGGAGCACACCCATGAGCCAGCAGCCGGTGATTCGACTGCAGGGTGTCGGCAAGCGCTTCGGTCAGCGGCGCGTGCTGAGCGGGATCGACGCCAGCGTGCCTCCCGGTAGCATCGTCTCGCTGGTCGGTGCGTCGGGCTCCG
>DATDEV010000693.1:0-15184 GCA_036522995.1 Polyangiaceae bacterium | reverse complement strand
AAGCGCAGGGCCTCGGCAACGCGAATCGCGGTCAATTTCCCAGATTTACTACGTAAACAGCGCCGAGACCGAGCTGCCGTCGTGGATGTTACGCATCGCGGTCGCAAGTTGCGGGGCGAGCGACAGGATTTCGATCTTGGGCGACAGCTTGGCCTCCGGAATGGGCAGGGTGTTGGTCACGAGCAGCCGTGTCAGGCGCGAGCCGCGCAGCTTTTCGGCTGCTCTGCCCGACAGCACGGGGTGCACGACCGCGGCCGACACCGAGCGGGCGCCTCGCTCGAGCAAGAAATCGGTGGCGTTCAGCAGGGTGCCGCCGGTGGCGATCTCGTCGTCCACCAGCAGGCAATCCTTGCCCGCGATGTCGCCGATCACGTGCGCGGGCTTGGCGTTCTCGTCATCGCCGTAGCGGCGTTTGTCGATCAGTGCCAGCGGTAGCTCCAGGCGCTTGGCGAAGCGCCCGGCGTCCTTGGCTTCGCCCACGTCCGCCGCCACGATCACGGTCTTCGACAGGTCATCGTGCTTGAGGCGCTCGCACAGCGCCGGCACGCCCGTGAGCTGGTCGGCCGGAATCGAGAAGAAGCCTTGAATCTGCGGCGAATGCAGATCCATGGTCAGCACGCGATCCGCGCCGGAGGTCGCCAGCAGGTCGGCCATCAAGCGCGCGGAGATCGAGATGCGCGGCTCGTCCTTCTTGTCGCTGCGCGCGTACGGAAAGTAAGGAATGACCGCGGTCACGCGCTTGGCAGAAGCGTGCTTGAGCGCGTCGAGCATGATCAGCAGCTCGACGATGTGCTCCGAAAGCGGTGGGCACGCCGTCTGCACGACGAACACGTCCTGTTCGCGGACGTTCTCCTCGATGCGAATCTTGAGGTTCTCGTTCGAAAAGCGCTTGGTGGTAGCCCTACCGAGCTCGATACCGAGCTCGTCGCAGATCTCCTTCGCCAAGCTGGGGTGCGAGGTGCCGGCGAAGACCTTCAGACCGGAGATAGCGGACGTCATACCGGCCCGAAGGTACCACGGGAGCCGGCTCGCTCATCGAAACGGATTGAAGCGATAACTCTTGGCCAGCGGTTCGTGGGGCACGAAATAGGTGGCGGCCAGCGCCGCCGGGTCGCTGGCCATTGCCCCGGGGCGAACTCCATCGTCGTGATCGTTCCAGCCCCAGGCCATGTGCGCGGCGTCGCGCCGGCACCAGAGCACGCCGCTGCCGCAGCCCCCGGATGCGTTGCCTGCCATGGTGCCGTAGCCGGCGAACAGTCGCGCGTCGCGCCGCCGCTGCCACGGCCCGCCCGACTCCAGCACGTCGTGCAGCTGGTAGACGACGCTGCGGTCGTCGGCGCTGGAGGGCGTTTCAGCGCGCGTGAGCGAAGGGTAGTAGACCACGCCTTCGCGCTGTATCGAATAGTAGGGCCACGCCTTGAGCGCGTGCGTCTCGGCCTGCTGTGCGGTGACCGGGTGCAGCGCGCCGGCGTAGGCTCGTAGCTGCAGCTCACCGTCGATGTCCTCCTGACCCGAACGCCACGGGCTGCCGGCGGGCACGAAGGAGTAGAAGTCGGAGTGCACGACGGTGACGGCTGCACGCAAGGCGCCATAGCGTGAACCGTCGCGAGCGATTGCCAGCAGCACGCCCTCGCTGTCGTTCTCGTGCTCGGTATCGAGGAAGCGGCTCGACCAATCCCGCGGGTGATAGAAGGTGTAAACCACGTACCAATGACTGGCCGTCTCCACGACGGAGTAGTAGGCGTGCGCCGGCAGCGCGAACCTCGCCGCGTTTTCCCAGTTGTTGCTGGCGTCGAGATCGCCATCGAAGTCGATGCTGGTGATGAAGTCAGCGGCGCCGCCGAGAGCGTGGGACCCCTGTCGCCGCACCTGCTGCTCGTGAATGGGCGCCCAGCGCAGCGCAAGCCCTGCTCGAAAGCCGTGGTCGCTCTCCGCCCGAGCCGGTGCCGCCAGCGTCAGGCAGAGCCCCGTCCCCATTAGTGCTCGAGCGATCACGATCATCGGCGTGGTTCGAACATACACGCAGAGTAGCAGACTCATAAGTATTCGAAATCGGTGACGTCGTTGCCTGCATGTCGGCTGGTGTGGCGAGATGTGTTGATTCGGCGACTGAAAGGCGTACGTTTCTCGATAAACCAGTTTCAGAAACAGAAGAGGTCTTCGAGATGGGCATTCGAAAGCAACCGCTGAAACGTCGAGACGCTACCGGGCACCTCGATGCCGAGTACGAACGGCGGCTGCGCCAATCGTCGGGGTCCTCCGCCACCAACCACGACGATTCGGCCTTCTTGTCCGGGTTTCGGACACGCGAGCCGCTCGCCGAAGGGCTGGGAGAGGCCTTCCTGCAGTCGGCCACTTCGGGAGAAGAGAGCGAGTCCGAGCGTCACGAGCAGGTCCTGACCGAGGAGGAGGGCGGGCCCTTCGTCCGTACCCGTGCCAGTCAGGAATTCGCCTACGACTTCGACGAATCGAATATCGCCGAAGCCACCCGGGAGCCGCTGCCCAAGACGTCGGTCGCGGATCCCTAGGCTCCGTGGTAACTGGGCCCGCGTCTCATGCGGTTCACCCAGAAGGAAGTCGAAGACTGTTTGCGCTTGCTGGAGGCCCTGGCGGCCGAGCGCTCCGCGCTGCTCGATATCGAGCTAGAGCAGCGGCACCGTCTACTGATGGCCGCGGGGCGCGTTTCGCGTCCGGAGCGCAGCGAGCAGCGGCAGCTACTGCGCGCCGCCCGGCGCAAGGATCGACGTGAGGAGCGCGATCATGACCAGGCCTTGCTGGAGCGAGCGGCCATTCGCCAGAAGCGCTTGGAGCCTGTCTTCGTCACTCCGGAGCCACGCGAGCTCGAGTCGGCTGGGGGGGGGACTTGGTCGAGCGAGCAGCCGGCGCCGGGAGCGAGCGAGCCCGAGGCGACTCCGGAGCTGCGCGTGCCGCGCGCCTGCTACGTCTGCAAGTCGCGGGTAACGCAGGTTCACGCGTTCTACGATCAGATGTGCGGCGAATGTGGCGACTTCAACTACCGCAAGCGCACGCAAACCGCCGATCTGCGGGGACGCGTGGCGCTGATCAGTGGTGCGCGCGTCAAGATCGGGTATCAGGCCGCCATCCTGCTGCTACGGGCCGGCGCGCGAGTCGTGGTGACCACGCGCTTCCCACGCGACGCAGCGCTGCGCTACGCGCGCGAGTCGGACTACTCCGACTGGGCCGATCGACTCCAGATCTACGGGCTGGATCTGCGCCACACGCCGAGCGTCGAGGCCTTCGCCCGTAGCTTGGGCGAGACCGAGTCGCGTCTGGACTTCGTACTGCACAACGCCTGCCAGACGGTGCGGCGCCCGAGCGGATTTTATCAGCACCTGATGGCTGGCGAGCTGCTGCCGCTGAGCGAGGTGCCCGAGCCCGCCCGCCGACTGCTGAGCGGCTATGAAGCACTGCGCGCCGACCTGGCGCGCGGTTTGGGCACGGCCGGCGTCCAGGTGCCGCTGTTTCCAGTCGGATTGCAGGCCGCTTCGGCGCTGTCGCAGGTAGCGCTCGCGGACGAGGACCGACGCCTGGGGCAGGAGCTGTTTCCCAGCGGGCAGCTCGACACCGACTTGCAACAGATCGACCTGCGCGATCTCAATAGCTGGCGTTTGCCGCTCGATCGCGTGGGTACGGTGGAGCTGCTGGAGGTGCAGCTGGTCAACGCCATCGCTCCGTTCGTGCTGAACGCGCGCCTGAAACCGCTCTTGCTCCGGCAGCGCAGCTTCGACAAGCACATCGTCAACGTTTCCGCGATGGAGGGTCAGTTTTACCGCCGCTTCAAAACCGACAAACACCCCCACACCAACATGGCCAAGGCCGCGCTCAACATGATGACCAGGACCTCGGCAGTCGACTACGCCCGGGACGGCATTTTCATGAACAGCGTGGATACGGGCTGGGTGACGGACGAGGATCCGCTGCACATCGCTCGACGCAAGACCGAAGAGTGTGGTTTCCACCCACCGCTCGACATCGTGGATGGCGCTGCGCGCATCGTCGATCCGATTTTCGATGGCATCACCAGCGGTAGCCACGTCTGGGGCCAGTTCTTGAAGGATTATCGACCAACCGCCTGGTAGAACTACCAAACGAGCGGCATTTCAGCGACGACCAGTTGCCCCCCAGCGCGACCGCGGTAGGCTGAGCCGTGAGCGGCGGCTGGGTCCTCGTGACGTCGAACGTGAACAAGTGGCAGGAGGCCGAGCGCATCCTGGGGCAGCCACTCGAGCGGGTGGCCCTCGAGCTCGAGGAGCTTCAGGCCGAGAGCGCCTCGGCCGTCGCGCTGGCCAAGGCCAAGGCTGCTTTCGCGGTCCTCCAGCGGCCGGTGATCGTGGAGGACGCCGGCGTCGAATTGCTCGGGCTGGGCGGATTTCCTGGCCCGTTCATCAAGTACTGGGAAAAGCTCGGCGGGCTGAGCTCGATTTGCCGTGCCGCCGACGGCTTGGGGGATCGGCGGGTTCGCGCCGTGTGCGCGCTCGGCTTGTGCTCGGCGGAGCGCTGTGAGGTGGTCGAGGGTGCGTTGGAAGGGACGCTGTCGCTGCAGCCGCGCGGGCAGGGCGGCTTCGGTTGGGATGCCATCTTCGTGCCGCTGGGCGACGTGCGCACGTTTGCCGAAATGACCGCCGACGAAAAGGACGCGCGCTCACACCGGCGCAAGGCCTGGGAGCAGCTGCGAGAGCGACTCTAGACTACGCAGTCCGTCGCAGCGTCTACTCGGGCTTTTCGACGCCACCATCAATCCGCTTGGCGAAGCGCCCGGCTTCGCGCCCATGCACCGGATCGTCGGCGGGCCAGGGCCAGCCGCCAAAGCGCGTGCGCTGATAGTCGGCAAAGGCTTGCTGGATCTCGGCACGCGTGTTCATCACGAAGGGGCCGTGCTGCGCGACGGGCTCGGCGATCGGTCTGCCCTGAAGCATCAGCAGCTCGGCGCCGTCGGGTCCGGCCTCGAGCGCTAGCTCGACGTCGCTGCGCACTACCGCGACAGCGTGGGAGTCGAGCACGCGGTCGTCGAGCTTCACGCTCGCGCCGACGAAGAAGTAGAGCGTGCGGATCGCGTCGGGATGCCGAGCCGGGGGCAGACGGAAGGTCGCGCCGGCCTCCAGCTGCAAGGTCCAGATCGCGACGTCGGTGTCGGGGCGCGCAGCCCAAGATTTCGGTGGCGGTGGCGGTGGCAGCCTGCTGGCGAGCTGCCCGGCCACGGTCGTGACGATAGTGCTCTTGCCCTGCGGATCGCGGACGACGTGGCGTGGGATGTCGCGCTCCCAAAGCATGGCGAAGTGCGGCTTTGCCAGCTTGTCTTCCGCGGGCAGGTTGAGCCAGATCTGAAACAGCTCCACCGGGTTTGGGCCTGCGCCATCGATGAGCGGGAACATCTCCGAGTGCACGATGCCGTCTCCGGCGGTGAGCCACTGCGCGTCACCACGGCCGAAGCGAGCGGCCGCGCCCAGCGAGTCCGAATGGTCGATGTAGCCGCGACGCACCAGCGTCACTGTCTCGAAGCCGCGATGCGGATGCTGGGGAAAACCCGGCACGACCTGACCGTGATACATGCGGAAGCCGTCCTTGATGACGAAGTCGTTGCCCAGGTTGCGGCCTGCGAGCGCCGATGGAGGTAGCCCCATGCGCTCGTTGCCGGCCGGGTAGGCGTCGTCGTGGTGCACGCAGAACAAGAACGGATCCACGGTTTGCCAGGGAAAGCCCAGCGGCAGCGTTTCGAGGACGGCGCTCATGCGGGTCAGTGTAATGCCGAGTCGTGCGGCGCGCCCACGTTGCGCCCGGGCGCTGGAGCGCCCCCGCGCGGGCGCTCGTTGAAGCCGCCGGCGGTCAGCACCCGAGGGCCGGCGGCAGTGAGCTCCAGGACCTGCGCCGGATGGTCTCCGTAAAAGGCCGACAGGCCCACGTCGATGCGGAACAGGCGCTGCTGGCAGGCGCTAGAAATTCCATCCTTTTGCACGGTGTGACCCACCACCATACGCTTGGCGCCGACTTGCTCCAGAACGCGGCCGAGCGCCTGACAGGTGGCAGCGTCCGGCTCCGGGTCACCGTAGACGCGCGTCCAGATCAGGGAATCGTCGCCGCTGAGCACTGCTGGCAGCTTGCGGGACTTGCCGGCGAGGTAGGCCTGGGCCTCGCGATTGATGCGAGACAGGCCGTAGTCCACGTGCGCCGGCAGCACGCCGCCGTGGGCGAACAGCGTTTCACCGACGACTGCGACCGTGAGGTGCTGCGCAAGCTTGAGCGCGTAGCTGGCTCCGGGCGCGAAAGCCGCCGCGCGCCCGCGCTCGTGGCCCGGTAGCCCGGCGGCCTCCTGCGGTGCGCGCTCGGCGAGCTCGGCGAAGCTGCGGAAGCTCTTGGCCGTGACGTACCGAAAGTCGAAGGCGGCGTTCATCAGCTCGTGATTGCCGTTGAGCACGTGCAGCTCGCAGCCCGCCTTCTTGGCGTCGCCCTCGAGCTTCTCCAGCAGGTCCAGCACCTCGCGATCCTGATCGCCGCGGTCGAGCTGGTCGCCGGTTTGCACGACGGTGAGGTCTTTGCCGATCCAGCCGTCCTCGCCGTCGATCGCGCCGGCCAGCCTCAGCGTCGCGCGCAGGGCGGCCAGGTCACCGTGAATGTCGCCGATGGCGACCAGCCGTGCGCGGCTCGGTAGGCGATAGTCCGCCGCGCTAGCAGCAGCGCGGGTCGCGCTGCCGGCGGGGGCGCTCGGCGGCTCGACGGGCCGGGGGGGCGGCGAGCCCAGCTCTGGCGCTGGCTGCGCCGTCGCATCGCTGGCGCGCTTGAGCTCGGGCGTCCGATCGCACGCCGTCAGACAATCGATCGCGAGCGTCAGGCTGACGATTGCGGCGAGCGAGCGCATCACGCCGTCATAGCAGCCCTGGGGGCTATTTTTCAAAGACCGTCCAAAATCACGATGCAGCTGTCGGGCAGTGCCCTTGGTGAACGAATTGCACCTGCCAACGGCGCTGGGTGAGCTTGTCTGCTCAGGCCTGCTGAGCTAACTCCCGTGCTCGAGCCATGCATGTCCGTTGGCGTATGACGTTGGTGCTCTTGCTCGTTGGCTGCGGCTCGACGGCGGCGAATGGTGAGGCGAGCTCCGCTGCGGACGAGAAGGCGGAGCCCGCGGCCGCCGTGAGCGGCGGCGCCAAGAAGAAGCGCATCCCGATGAAGTGCGCGAAGGGTAAAAAGTACCAGGGCGAGTGCGTTCCGCCGTCGGGCTGGGTCAAGCGCCTCTGCGACGACGTCTATCCGGACGTCGCTCTGCACATGTTCTCGCCGGGCACGCCATGGAAGCGCCTGTACATGTTGGCGCGCGCGGAGCCGTTCAACGCTTCAGGTGGCGCCTCGCTGCTCGGTGAGCGGCTCGAGCGCGGCGAAGAAGTGATCGCGCTCAAGCGCCGCAGCGCCGATGAGGGCGAAATCCAGGTCGGAGACAACAACGCCGGCTACGATATCCTGCGCTGGAACGGCGCTTGCGCGACCATCCATGATGGAGACTTCGCCGAGGACCGTCCGAGCCGCATCCTGCAGTCGAAGGTGGAATGGCGCCGCCTGGGTTTGCCCCTCCGGCTGCAGCTGGAAGCGCAACCCGCGATCGGTGCGGCCTACGAGGCCCGTCGCAAGTCTTGCCATGGCTTCAGCATGGGTACCGTGTCGGGCGAGTGCGAGCGCAACGACAAGCTGCTGATGCAGGAGCTGGTGCGCTACATCCAGACCGGGCCGGAGCTGCCCGAAGCAGCTCGCCTGCCGTAGGCCGAAGCCGAGCTTCATCCCCAGCACGGCTGGGTCAATTGGAGGCATCGGTCCGGCACCGCCAGGTAACCCTTGGCGCAGGCTGAGGCACCCGTCCGTGGCTTATTGAAAGTGACTTTCATTTTCCTTAACGGCGCGCTATGGCTTTCAGCGGTCGATGACGACGCAGGACGACGACGAAGCGCACGACGAGGCGCGCTGCTCCTGCGGCCGTTTGCTGGCGCGCCTGACCGAGGCGGGCATCGAGCTCAAATGCTCGCGCTGTCGACGCCTGGTGGTTATCGAGTGGTCCGCGGTCCTCGACGATCGCGCGCCCGGCGTGTCGCAGGCTTGAGGCGTGCGACCGTTTGTCGCAGCCCCGCGCGCGGCCGCGCACGCTAGGTTCCGCGCATGAAGGCGTCTGCGGGCTTTGGTTTCGGATGCGTCGTGTTGGCCGCGTTCTTGGTAGTCCCTGGCTGCAGTGACGATGACCACGATGGCGAAGGGGACCCTCACGGCGACGCAGCGCTCGTTTGCCAGGTCATGGGCGAGCTCTGCCATGCGGCTGACAGCGGCGAAGGCCCAGCTCACGACTGCCACGAGATCGGGCACGTTGGCGAAGGCGAGGCCTGCGAGGCGGCGTTCGACGGTTGCATGGGCGTGTGCCTCGAAAGCGACTCCGGCGCTGGCGGCGCTGGCGGAAGCGGAAGCGGCGGCGCTGGCGGCGCCGAGGAACCGGCCAAGGATCCTTACTGCGCGGCGCTCGGCGAGCTGTGTCACGCGGTAGACGACGAAGACGGGCCGACACACGATTGCCACGAGCTCGGACACGTCAACGACCCCGAAATATGCGCGGCGAGCTTCGACGAATGCGCCACGCTCTGCCTCGAGAAGTTGGACGAAGCCGAGGCGGCTCCCTAGCGCTACGCGAGCGGCTCAGGGCGCCGGCTGCTGGCACGCGGCGTAGTGCTGGACGAAGCGCAAAAAGCTCTCGTAGGCGGCGTCGCCCGCCGTGAACTTGGCGCCGCCGCCGTGCTCGACGCCGCCGCCCACGACGCCGAGTGGCTTTCGCAGCAGCAGGCTCTGCGAGGGGTCCTCGACATCGACCAGCCCCAGGCCGAGCACACGCTTCAGCGTCACGGCCGAGCCCGTGGCGCAGTTGCCGACCGCCGAGAGCCAGCGCGGCGCGAGCGGATCGGCCTTGAGCTGGTTGTCGAAGTGGCACGGAAAGCAGCGGCCTCGGAAGGCATACACGTCGTCGAAGAAGGCTTGCTCGAGCTGCATGTCGCTGCAGCCGCGCTCGTCCTCGCCGGTCGGCACCAGCGGTTCGGCGTCGCTCGTTCCACTGCTACAGCTAGGGCCTTCACCGGGCCCTCCGCACACCTCACCGGCGCAGGCTGCGGGGCAGGCGGCGTTGGCCTCGATCCATTCCAGGAAACCGTCGTGCTCCGCCTGAATCACGTCCGGCGTGATCAGCTCGCTTTCGGGCGAAGCGCGCAGGATCCAGCCGAGAATGCGGCTGGCCTCGGGGCTCTTCAGGTCGACCAGTTGCTGATCCACCAGGCACGCCCAGGTCTGGCACGGCGTGGCGCGCGCGAAGGCTGACAAGTCGACGCCCGACAGGTGGCATTGGTTGCACGAAGCGGGCCGATCGTCTCTCAGCAGCGGCTCGATGCGGTCGTGAAAGGTCTCACTCGGCTTGACCCGACAGCTGAGCTCGCTCTGCTCGGTGCCGCTGCCCTGACCGCTACAAGACGCCATCGTGGCCGCGCTCCCCGTGACCGTGAGCAGCAAGAGGGCAGGCAAGCGCGCGAGCGCAGAACGGGGGGAGCTGGGGACCAAGGCTGCTGAAGCTTAGGGCCCGACCCGCGCTTGGTCGAGCACCGCGGCGGGGGTGCGACAATGTGTCGCTGGCTGCGACGAGGCAGCAGATCCAGACCTCTACTTGGCGGCCGGACAGCTACCCAGATGCACCGTCGGCTGGTCATTCGGATGCTCGACGCGGAGAGCGAGCTCGCCCCGCTCCGCCCGGACTGGCGCATCCAGCGCGAGTTTCTCCGGCGCAACTCCAGTGAGCTTGGCCGTGAGCTCCTGCCAGCTCATGCCGGGTGGCGCGTACGCGGTAACGCAGCGCGGCCGCTGCTCGCCCGGCTCGTTGAAGGCGAAGACGTAGAGCTCCGAGCCGAGCTCGGCGCGCAGCTCGGGCGGCTGCTGGCGCGTCGTGAGCTTGAAGCGGCGCTCGCGGTAGTACTCCTGGAGGGCCTCGCTGCTCATGGCGACGAGCTGAGGCCCGGTGCAGCGCACCTCCTTGGGACCGCTGCGCGGCTTGTAGGCTTGCCCTTGGGGGCAGCTCGGGTCGCCGTCCTTGGCGAGGCGAGCTAGCTCTTCGGGCGTCGGCGCGGCCAGCTGCTTGCGCTTGGCTCGGGCGGCGAGCAGCGTGAGCTGCGCCGAGATTTGGTTCTTGGCCGACAGCAGCTGCTCTCGCTCGGCGCCGAGCTTGGCGCGCTCGCAGGTAGCGCGCGCTTCCTCCACGGCGGCCAGGCTGGCGTTGAGGCTGGTCTCCGATTTGGGTTCCAGCTTTTGAACCACCAGCTGTGCGCTCGTCATACGCTCGCGGCACAGCGCCGCTTCGCGGTCGCATGCCAAGCAACACCAAGCGGCCAGGATCCAAGCGGCCCGCATCCAGCGCAGGCTATCAGCAAAAAGCTGGGCTAGCGCACGCGAATCACTTCGTAGCTCCGCGTGGCAGTTCCCTCGGCCGCGTCGCGTGCCGGCAGCTCGGCCTCGTCGCCCTCGGTGAGGCCCAAGAGCGCTGCGCCGAGCGGGCTGTGCGTGGTGATGGTCTGCACCTCGGTGCCTGCAACCTCGAAGCGTTCGCCGCCCGCCGCGGGCAGCAAGAAATAGGTCAGGCGCCGCGCGCGGTGCTCGAGCTCGATCAGCGCCGAAACTGCGATGCGGGCGCCGGGCTCGAAGTCGATGAGCTCCAGGGCGCTTACTCGTAGCAGGGTGGCTTCCATGTCGCTCACGCGGCCCGAGTGGCCACGCGCGACGTAGGAGGCCTCGGTGGCGCGCATGTCCTTGTCGCCCTCGGCCCGATTTTCCTCGTGCGTGGCGCCCTCGGCTGCTGCCTTGGCGCGCCGCTGCGCGCGTTCGAGCTCGCCCTCGAGCCGCTGCTTCAGCGTCGACAGCACCAGGCGCTTGTCCAGTTCGACCATCATCCGTCCTCAAATTTAACGCTCGCCTGGCCTGCCGCCAAGGAACGGCTTGCGTTCTTCTGCGCTTGTCGTACGAGTAGCCCGCCGTGTGTGGCGGAGCCCCGCCCGAAGGCGAAACCCCCCACCCCCACTTGACCCTGGAGAGACCAGCGTGAGCCAGAAGAAGGTTGCAATCTTGACCGCGGGCGGCCTGGCGCCGTGCCTGTCGTCCGCCGTCGGCGGACTCATCGAGCGCTATTCCGAGCTGGCACCGGAAGTCGAAATCATCGGCTATCTGGGCGGCTACAAGGGGCTGCTGCTCGGCCAGAGCGTGCCCGTGACCCCCGAAGTGCGCGCCAACGCCAAGGTCTTGCACAAGCACGGCGGCAGCCCGATCAAGAACAGCCGCGTCAAGCTCACCAACACGAGCGACTGCCTGAAGCGCGGCCTGGTCAAGCCAGGTGAGGATCCGCTGCACGTCGCGGCCGAGCGCCTGACCCAGGATGGGGTGACGATCCTACATACCGTGGGCGGCGACGATACCAACACCACCGCCGCCGACCTGGCCGCGTACCTGGCCAAGAACGGCTACGACCTCACCGTGGTCGGGCTGCCCAAGACCATCGACAACGACGTTTACCCGATCCGCCAGTCGCTGGGAGCGTGGACGGCCGCCGAGCAGGGCGCCATCTACTTCGAGAACGTCGTCAACGAGCACTCCGCCAATCCGCGCATGCTCATCGTGCACGAGGTGATGGGTCGTAACTGCGGCTGGCTCACCGCGTACACCGCCAAGGTCTACCGCGACCGCTTGCGCCACCCCGACTTTCTGCCGAGCTTCAACCTGGCGCGCGCGCACAAGGATCTCGACGCCGTCTACCTGCCGGAGATGGGCTTCGACATCGAAGCCGAAGCCAAGCGCCTGCGCGCGGTCATGGACGAGCAGGACTGCGTCAACGTCTTCGTGTCGGAGGGCGCTTGCGTCGAGCAGATCGTGCGCGAGATGGAAAGCAAGGGCGAGTCCATTCCGCGTGACGCTTTCGGCCATTACAAGCTCGATTCGGTCAACGTGGGCCAGTGGTTCAGCAAGCAGTTTGCCAAGCTGCTCGGCGCCGAGAAGGCGCTGGTGCAGAAGTCGGGCTACTTCGCGCGCTCCGCCGCGGCCAACGTCGACGACTTGCGTTTGATTCAGAGCATGGTGGCCCACGCGGTGGAGTGCGGCTTGCGCGGCGAGTCGGGCGTCGTGGGGCACGACGAGGACCACGAGAATCGGCTGCGTGCGATCGAGTTTGCGCGCGTGAAGGGCGGCAAGCCCTTCGATCCGGAGACGCCCTGGTTCACCGAGCTGCTGCGCGAGATCAGGCAGCCGAAGGGCGAGCGGCTCGAGGTCCAGCACGGGAACGAGAAAGTTCCGTCGATCCCGCCGCAGCCGCACTGACGGCGTTGCTCTGTCTCGGGGTCGTTGGGGCCCCAGCCCCAACGACGTCGGGCACGGGCACGTTTACGGCGAGGCCGCCCCAATTCAGGCACTCCCTAGCCTTGAGCAGCGCTCAGCGGCGCGACGAAGCGGGTGCGGGCTGGGTGTCGCGCTGACCGAAGCGCGGGAACGTGCCGGTGGTATTGGCCAGGCCCGGACCACGGCAGGGGGTCACGTTGGCTGCTGCGCGTGAAAGCTCGAAGTCGGTGATCTCGGCTGGCGGCGGCACGCTCAGGCGACGCACGCATTCATCGAGCGCCTCGATGGCTTGCTCTTCTGACGCACCATCCGCTTGAACCGAGCCCGAGAAGGCGCGGAACACGCCCGACTCCGCGCCGCGCTCACGGCTGCGCTGGGACTCCTCTACGGGATAGACGCAAGCGAGCGGGCCGCTGGGAAGCCGGATCAACTTCATGCTCGCTAGACTACGGGCTCGTCGGGCGTCAGATAAGTAGGGAAATTTACGCTCCAGTTTCGCTAGTAGTTCTGCGAACCTAGGCCAGTTTGGTTGGTTTCCTGCGTGTTTCGTCGATGGGCCGACACATTTTGCCACGGGCGGCGGCGTCAGCTCAGAGAGCTCACGAGAGCCTCTCTAGCGCTGCCGCTCATCATCGCGAAGCCGTAGCTCGAGCCCGCCGACCCGAAGCGTGCCCTGTGCGGCGAGGCGCAGCGTGCCGGTCGTGACGTCGATGCGGTAGGGCCCGAGCGCGACCCACGGACTGCCGCCCTGGAAGCTCTGGGCGTGAAAGCGATCGCGCTCTTGGTCGTCCAAGCTCAGCGTGCCCGTGTCGCCCGCATCGGCCGACCAAACGTAGACCAAGGCCGAGTAGCTACCGTTCGGCACGGTTTGGGTGAACGAGCCGTTTGGCTGGCCGCTCACCATCAGTTGCGTGTCACGGCCCGCGCGCCCTTGTGACCTGGCGTGCTTCGTGACCCGAGACGCATAGAGCCGCTCAGCATAGCTGAATGCTGCGTGGTAGCCTCCCCGAGTCTTTCATGTCCGAGCTCCGAGCATCCCCTGTTAGCCGCGCGTTTCTGCAGCTTGTCCTTGTCGTAGCAGTGCGGGGCGGCTGCTACCGGCGCGCGCCGGTTTCCATGCCGGCGGCGTTTGGGGGCAGTGTAGGTTCCGCGCGCCGCCAGGAGCGACCATGACGCCGAGCGCGCTGCTCACCGAGCTCGGTGCGTTGTTGAAAGCCGTCGCGCTGGCCGAGATCGCTCCCCGCTTCCAGCAGCTGGCGCCGAGCGACGTGATCAGCAAGCCGAGCGCCGAGGATCCGACTGATCTGGTCACGGCCGCCGATCGCGCCGCCGAGGCCGAGCTCACGCTGCGCTTGCCGCAGCTGCTGCCAGGTTCTTCGGTCGTCGGAGAAGAGGCGGTCGCGGCCGACGCCAGCGTGCTCGAGCGCTTGCGCGGTCGTGTCCCCGTCTGGATCGTCGATCCTCTCGACGGTACGCGCAACTTCGCTGCCGGTCACGGCCCGTTCGGTACGATGGTCGCGCTGGTGGAGCGTGGCGTGCTCCTGGCTTCGGGCATCTACTTGCCGCTCACCGATCAGCTGTTCGTGGCCGAGCGCGGGGCCGGCGCTTACCACAACGGCGCTGGCATCCAGACCCGCAGCCCCTCGACGGGCGTGCTGAGCGGTACCGCCTACGTTCGCTACATGCCCGACGAACCGGCGCGCGAGCTTACGCGGCGCGCTGCGCAGCACCACCAGCTGCCCGGTGTCATCTGCGCAGCGCACGAGTACACGCAGATCGCGCTCGGCTTGAAGGACTACGTCCACTACTACCGCCTTCTGCCGTGGGACCACGCGCCCGGTGCGCTGATCGTGCGCGAGGCGGGGGGAGTTGCGCGTCACCCCGACGGACGAGAGTACGACGTCTTCGATCAGCCCCAGTCCACGCTGCTGGCACCCGACGAACCGACGTGGCAGCGCGCCCGGCGCGACCTTTTCGGCTAAAGGATCAACAGGGAGGCGGGGAGGCGGGGAGGTCGAGAATTTTTGGGGTTGGGCAGGCGCATCAGTTGCCGAACCAGCGGCGCCACCAGGGGCCGCCTTCGGCCGGTGCGGCGCCGCTGCTGCCTGCTCCAGGCGCCATCGCCGCAGCGGGCGGTCGCGCGCGCTGAGCTGCTGGCAGCGGTGGCTGTGGTGCGGGCGCAGCGATTGCGGCCGAGGGCGGGACCGGCGCGGCGGTGGCGGCGGAGGGCGGAACCGGCGGGACCGGCGGAGCTGCAGCGGCGCGCGGTACAGGAGCCGGGGCGGGCTGGACTGCGGGTGGAGCGGGCGCCTCGTCGAACAGTGCGTCGAGCCCCCACTCGCTCGGGTCGACGAAGTCGCTGCTGGCAGCCGGCGCGCTGATGCCGCGCGTACCGAGCGAGGTGGAGCCGAGCTCCGCTCCGCCGCCCGAGAAGTCGTGCAGCGCGTCCAAGATCAAATCGCCGACCACCCCGGCCGCATCCTTGTGTTCGACTTTGCGTTTCTTGGCGCGCTCGCCCGCGCTGGCCATGACCAACTTGGCGAGGTCCTGATACGTCACGGGCTTACCCAGACGATCGATCACGATTGACAGATCCTTCGCGAAGTCGCCGGCCTGGAGGTAGCGCTGGTCCCGATCGCGCGCGAGCGCCTTGCCGAGCACGTACGCCAGATCGTCGCTGACGTCCTGGCGCAGCTGCCGCATGTCCGGCACCACCGCTGCCTGCACCTGCTTGAAGGTCTCCAGGTCCGACTCCCCCTTGAAGAGTCGGCGTCCGGCGAGCATCTCC
>DATDEV010000692.1:0-3771 GCA_036522995.1 Polyangiaceae bacterium | reverse complement strand
CGCTTCGGCCTGCAGCAGTGGCGCGGGCACGCTCAGCCACTGCAGGGCCTTGGAGCTAGCAGCGGCCTCCAGCCCCTGCTGGAGCAGGTGCATGGTGCGATCGAGGGACACGGGCGGCGTCATCAGAACCAGCCGTTCTGGGCGGCCTTCACGAATTATTGAAACTTTAGAGGTATCTGTCAAGCCGGGGGCGGACCCTGGCCAAAGGTAGCTAACCCATAGTAATAATTGATCATTCTGCTACGGCAGCGTCGGCCCGCGCGCGTAGATCGTGCTCAGCTGGCACTCGCTGAGCGCCGCGTTGTAGATGCGAAACTCATCGTAGGTGCCCCCGTAGTTGTGGTCCTTGGACCACTGGGACTGACCCAGCCAGTTGTTGACGTCGCTGATGTCCGACAGCTTGATCGGCGTCGGCGATTCGATGAGCAGCTGGGCGTCCAGGAAAAGCCCGACGCTGATGCCGCTCCGGAACGACAAAGCGACCATCGAGGGGATGCCGTCGATGTCGGCGTCGGAGGCGAGCTGCAGCGTGGCGAAGCCCGGCGCCGTGATCTCGGCGCCCAGCCCCGTGCCGTTGGCAAAGCCGTTGGAGGTCATCACTGCGATGTAGCTGCGGCCCGAGCCGCCCTGCACTTCGCCCTGATCGCTGATACCGAAGTCGATGATGCGCTCGTAGCCCGCGCCGCCCTTCCACGTCGTCCACACCACCAGCGTGACTTCGCTCAGGTCGCTGATAAGGCCATTCGGCAGGTTGGCGAGCTCACGACTGGGGCTGCCGGCGAGCGTGAGCAGGCCGGTGTCGTCCAGGCTGGTGGCGATGACGTCGCCGTGGGCATCACCGATCGAATCGAGCACCTCCGTGCCGTCGCCGTCGAAGCCGTAGCGATGGAGCAGGCTGCCGAGCGGCGGTTCCTCGCCGGTCGGACACACGGCCGGTGAGCCACCTTCGCCGCCGGTCGAGCCAACGATGGGCGGAGCACCTGCTTCGACGGTGCTGCTACCGGCGGTATCGCCTCCGCTGCCAGCATTGCCGCCCAGGCCCCCGCTTGAGCTGCCCGCGCTGCTCGGCTCGCCGCCGACGCCCGCGTTGGGGATCACGCTGGTGCCGCCCATGGCGACGATGGGAGGCGTGACCTCCCCGATCACCAGCTCGTGCTTGGCACCGCAGTAGGTGAGCAGGAGCGGCAGCGCCAAAACGGGGAGAGCGGCGGCACGCATCGGTGAGCGTAAGGCTAGCAAATCGACCCCAGTACGCCCTTAGTGTCCGGGCCTGCCCCAGTTTGCGTCGCTGGGCGAGTTTTCTCGCCAGGCGCTGCTGTTCAGCGGCGCTCGAAGAGCGCCAGCGCCTCCAGGTGCTCGGTGTGCGGAAAGAGGTCGTAGGCATCGAGCTGACTCAGCTGGAAGGCGGGGAGCAGCTGTTCAGCGTCCCGCTCGAAGGAGCCGACGTCGCAGGATACGTAAGCGAAGCGCTCGGGGGGTGTGGTGAGCAGCGCTCGCAGCAAGGCCGGGTCGAGGCCTTTACGTGGTGGGTCGGCGATCACGAAATCGCTGGCCGCGACCAAGCCCGCGTGGCCGCCGGCGGGGCCGGGGTGCACGTGGGTCCTGGCGCGCTGCTCGTCGGGCAGGTCCGCAACGCCGCGGGCCAGGCCTTCGAGCGAGCCCGGGCTCAGCTCGTTCAGGTGCAGTGCGGAAGCGGACGCCGCGAGGCCCAGGCCAATGGCGCCCACGCCCGCGTACAGCTCGCTCACGCGATCGCCGGGTCGAGCGAGCTCGCGCACGCGCGCTGCCAGCTCGCTCGCGAGGTCGAGGTTGCTTTGCCCGAAGGCGCTCGGCGGATAGAACGTGCGAGCGTCGCCCGAACGATCGATGACGTGGGGCTCGCCGCACACGTGCTGCCAGTGTGGGCCCAAGATGGTGTTGGTGCGCTCGGGATTGCCGTTCCACCACAGGCCCTGCAAATCGTCGGCGAGCGCTGCCTGCAAGGTTTCGAGCAAGGGCTCGAGCCCGGCAGGGCTTTCGCCGTTGGTGATCAGGGTGACCTGTGCGCGCTCGCTGCCGCGTTCGACCACGATCTGCAGGTAGCGAGCGATGCCGGCGTGGGCCGCGTCGGAGTAGGTCGGGACGCGATGCTGCGCCAGCGCGTCACGCACGCGACTGGCGACGCGGTTGATCAGCGGGTGATGCACCAGGCAGCGGGGAATGTGGACCGCGCGATGGGTGCCGGTTTGGAAGATGCCGAGCTTGGGCGCGTCCGCGCGACCACGGATGGCCAGACGCGCGCGGCGCCGAAACGCAACGGGTGGGCCCTGCACCACGCGCGGCGCCGGTGCCGAGCTGCGCGCCGCCAAGGCGGTCAGCCTGGCGAATGGCTCGGGCGCCGGGCCTGGCTCGGCCAGCCGCGGGCAACCGGGGCAGCTGGGTTGATGGGGGCAAATCAGGGCGACCATGTAGGAAAGTTTGCCTAACAGCCTGGCCTGCTAACAAGAAGCTCGCGCCGTGTCCAAGCCGACTTCGCCCACCGCCCGCCGCAGGCTGATGCTCGCGTTTTGGGCTGTGGTCGCGGCGCTGGTCGTGGCTGCCGCGGTCAAGGTGGTGCGGCAGGGTGCGCTGCTACCCCCCGCGCCAGCGCCGGCGCCGGTTCGTTCTTCCGTGCCCCCGGCGCCGAGCGGCGGGACGGCGCCGAGCGCATCCGTCTCGGCCGCGCTCGAGCAGCTGCCGCCCCTGATCGACGAGAATCCGGACACCGTCGAAGCGCAGCGCGAGGTGCTGTTTCGGAACATGCAGGCGCAGCTCGGACTCACGGGCGAGGCGATGGCCAAGACGCGCGCCATCTTCGCCGATTCGCGCTGGATGGGGCAGGGCAATCCCAAGATCACCAAGCACCCGATGACACGCGCCGAGTGCCTGGCCGTTCGCGCCACGGCCAAGCTGCGGCCGGCCGACGCCCGCTGCGGCGCGCCCAACATGGTGGCGGTGTTCGCTCCGGCAGCGGGCGAAAGTCCGGGCAGCGCCAAGCTTTGCGTCGACCAGTACGAGTACCCGAACATCGCCTGCGACTACCCCGTGAGCTGGGTGAAATCCGATCAGGCGCAGCTGCTCTGCCAGGCGCAGGGCAAGCGCCTGTGCGACGCGCACGAGTGGGAGGGGGCCTGCGCTGGCGCCCTGCACCCGCCCGAGGCCGAGTACACCTTTGGTGAGCGCCGCTTGCAGCAGGAGTACCTGCACAACAAAAGCCGCGAGATCGTATGGGCCTATGGCCGCAAAGAAAATCAGGCGCTGTGCGGCACCGGCAGCAGCAAGAGTCCCAAATGCTATGCGCCGAGCTGGGAGGAGTGCGGAACGAATAGCTATCCAGCGGGCGCCTTTCCCGAGTGCGTGAGCCCCTTCGGCGTCTACGATCAGCACGGCAACGTCGCCGAGCACATGAACCTGCCGCTCGTCGCCGAAGAGCTCGGCAGCCGCGGCGGTACGGGCGAAAACGAAATGAAAGGCAGCTGGTTCATCTTCCAACAGCTCAACGCCCATGAAGACGACTGCCGGTGGCGCGCGCTGGCTTGGCACGCTGGCCGTCTGATGGCGGACGACGCGCATCGAAACTATCACCTCGGTTTTCGGTGTTGTAAGGATTTGTAGCGCGAGTTGGCAGTTGGCAGTTGGCAGTTGGCAGTTGAGAGAGCCCTTGCGCGAGCTGATACCTCAAGCTCGACTACTGAGAGCGTCTGAAACAGGTGTCGTTGAGAGAGCGCCGGCTCGAACTGCGAACTGCCAACT
>DATDEV010000691.1:0-5429 GCA_036522995.1 Polyangiaceae bacterium | reverse complement strand
CAAAGGGCTCGATTTCGGGACGCAGTTCGTCGACGTCGCGGCACTCTCGCTATCCGCCGTAGGCGCGCTTTCCGAGCCCCGAGCCAAGCCGGTGCGCCAGCGCATCGCGGAGCAGAACCTGGCTACCGTGTGCGACGTCGGAGCTGCCAGCGTCGAGGAGGTCCTGCATGACGTCTTCCGTGCGCGGGAGCAGGCACACGACGCTCTCCTCCGTCGCCACGGACAGCGCGGGCCCCGTCGCTTCGATCCGGGGTAGACTGGGCGCGTGCCCGCGTTCGGGAATCCGCAAGGCCTCTGGCTGCTGGGCCTGCTGGTACCCCTGCTGCTCCTGTACGTGCTCAAGGTGCGGCGGCAGCGGGTGAACGTCGCCTCGACCTGGCTGTGGCAGGCTGCCGCGCGCGACATGCTGGCGCGCAGCCCCTGGCAGCGCCTACGCGGGCGCTTCTTGCTGCTGCTGGAGATCCTGGCGATGCTCGCCCTCGGCCTCGCCCTGGCGCGCCCCGCGCTGCCAGGAGGGCACGTCGACTCCGAGCACCTGGCGCTCGTCCTCGACGTCAGCGCGTCGATGCAGGCGCAAACGCAGGTGGCGGGCCAGACGCGCTTCACGGAGGCCCAGGCGGCTGCCCGGCGCGTCCTCAACGCGCTAGCACCGGGCACCGACGTGCTGCTCATCGAGGCCGGCAGCGAGCCGCGCGTCGTGGGTCCAGCCGACCGCGACCTGTCACGAGTCCGCTCACGACTCGCTGCGCTGGTCCCCGTCGGAGTCGAGGGGCACCTGGAGCGCGCGCTTGCCCTGGCCAGCGAGCAACTGGCTCAACGGGCCGGAAATCGCCGGATCGTGGTGATCAGCGACGACGGCGGCCTGGCTGCTGCGCTACCCCAAACGCGCGTCCCGCTCAGCGTCATCAAGGTGGGCGAGCCGGTCGATAACGTCGGCATCGTGCGCCTCGACGTGGGTCGCAGTCAGGACAGCTCTACCCGCGGCGACCGGGTCGAAGTCTTTGCCGAGGTCAAGAGCTTCGCCCGCGCCCCGCGCGACGTCTTCATCACGCTCAAGCAGCGCAGCTCGCCCACCGTGCTCGCCTCGCGTAAGCTGCGGCTCGAGCCGGGTCACAAGGAGCCGGTCGTGCTCGGCTTCGAGGCCGCTCCCAGCGACGCCGGGACCGGCCTGGTGGTGGAGCTGTCACCGCATGACGCGCTGCCGCTCGACGACAGCGCCTTCGGCCGCGTCCCGCCCAGCCGCAAGCTGACCACCATCGCGGCCCCGGCCCACGCCAGCCCATGGTTCGAGCGTGCGCTGCTGGCCGATCCCGACCTCGAGCTGCTTGGTTTGCCCCTGAGCGACCTCGCCACGACGGCGATCCCCGACGACGCTTTTCTGATCGTCAGCGGCGCTTGTCCGGCTCGGCTGCCAGGCGGCGACTTCGTCATCCTGAATCCGCCCGCCGGCGCCTGCCGTGGCGCGGTGCTGGGCGCCGCGGTCGAGGGGCCGCAGGTCACCTCGTGGGAGCGCACGGACCCGCGCCTGCGCTTCATCACGCTCGATGGGGTGTCGATCGCCAAAGCGCGCCTCATCGACCCACCCTCGGCTCAGAGCCTGCTGGTGCGCGCCCGCGAAGGCGCCCTGATCGCGGACGTCTCGGACGGAGGGCGCACTGGCACGCTGCTGGGCTTCGATGTCGGCGAGAGCAACTGGCCGCTGCGGGCATCTTTCGTGCTTTTCGTGCGCAATTTGGCGGAGCTTGCCCGAGCTCATCGCAGCAGCCACGTCGTGGGGCCTGCGCGCAGCGGCTCCCCCCTGCGCGTCCGCGTCCCCAGCGCCGTGCAGCAAGCCACCGTCCTCGATCCGAGCGGCAAGGAGAGCCAGCTCGAGGCGCGCTCTGGCATTGCCATCATCCCCCAGCCCAATCAACCGGGCTTCTACCTGGTGAGCTACGCGGGTGAGCAGCCGGGCGTGGCGCTGTTGGTCGTCAACCTGACCAGCAGCCAGGAAAGCGACCTGTCGAGCACCCCGGCGGCCAGCGCCCCAACCGGCGGCAGCGCCCAGCCGTCGACACGCTCACCGGTGGCCGAGCCGCCCGCAGACTGGGGCTTCTTGGCCGCCGCGATAGCGCTGGCAGCGCTGGTGGCGCAGGTGCTGTGGCTGACGCGCGCTCCCGGGCGCGTCGAGTCTGGTCGGATCAAACCGCTGCGCCCCGAACGCCCAGGAGCTGCATGAGCGCGCTGCTGTGGCTACTGCGCCTCCTGGCCGTCCTGCCCGTGCTGGTATTCGCCGCCGAATGGCTCAGCATGGCCGTCCCCTTCGTGCGCCTCGGTCGCCCGCTACTGGCGGTGCCGCTCGCGCTGCTCTTGTGCTGGCTCACCACCCGGCTCGCTCGCTTCGCGCAGCACCGAACGCGAGGCCGCGCGCTCGCCATGGCTCTGCTCACCGGCAGCGCGGCAACCGCCTGCGCGTTCGTGGTGATCGGCGTCGAGATCGGAAAGCGCCTCGACCGCATGACGGTGATCGTGGCACGCGACCGCAGCCGCAGTATCGATCTGGTTCCAGGCGCGGATTCCCGCATAGAGCAGGAGATCCGCGTGGCGGAGCAGGGCATGCGCGAAGGCGACCGCATCGCCACGCTGGCCTTCGCTGCCGAGGCCATGATCGAGGATCCGCCGCGCGAGCGCCGCCAGCCCCCGGCGCCCCAGCGCGCAGAGCTGAGCCGTGACGGCACCGATCTGGGCGCTGCCATCCGGCGGGCGCTGGCCGAAGTGCCGCCCGACTCCGCGGCGCGGATCGTGCTGCTGAGCGACGGCGTGTCGACCCGGGGCGATGCGCTCGGCGAAGCGGCGCTGGCCGCGGGAGCCGGCATCCCGGTGGACGTAGTTCCGCTCGACCAGCGTCAGCTCCAGGATATCCGGGTGGTGGCGGTTTCGGCAGGCGGACGCGCCAGCGAGGGCGAAGCCATCGATCTTCGTATCGTGACGTCATCTGCTCGAGATGCAGACGTCGAGCTGCGCGTGTACCGCGACGGTCAGCTGCTGCGCCAGGGCGAGGTTCGCATCGCTGCCGGCGAAGACGTGGTGCACCTGCGCGAGGTGGCGAGCGAGCCCGGCTTGCACCGCTACGACGTCGAGCTGAGCGCCAAGGACCCTGCGCTAGACGAGGCCCCCGAGGACAACCGCGGCTCGACCTTCGTGCGCGTGACCGGCGAGTCGAGCGCGCTGATCCTCGAGCGCAGCCGTGAGCTTGCCGCTCCGCTGGCACGCGCGCTAACGAGCGCTGCCTTCAAGGTCCAAACCGGCGACGTCACCCAGGTGCCGAGCGATGCGGCAGGCTTCGCGCAATACGACCTGGTCGTGCTCTCGGACATCAGCGCGGTGGATCTCGCCCCGGAGCAGATCGCTGCCCTCGCCTCCTACGTGCGCGACCTCGGTGGCGGCCTGCTGCTGATGGGCGGCGACCGCTCGCTCGGCCCCGGGGGCTACGGCAAAACCCCGCTCGAAGAGGTGAGCCCGGTCTCGTTCGACGTGAAGCAGGAGCGTCGGCGGGCCAGCCTGGCGGAGGTGATCGCCATCGACATCTCGGGCTCGATGGGAGCGGCGGTGGGCTCGCGCACCAAGCTCGATCTGGCCAATGAGGCCGCCGTGCGCTCGCTAGAGCTGCTCGGAGCCGGCGACCGGTTGGGCGTGATGCACGTCGATACGGCCGTGCGCTGGACCATCCCGCTCGGCGAGATCAAGGACCGCGAGGCGTTGGCCAAGGCCGTGCGCGGCGTCGACGTAGGCGGCGGCGGCATCTACGTGGACCTGTCGCTGCAGACGGCCTACGCAGCGCTGGCCAAGGAGAACGTGCAGCTCAAGCACCTGCTGCTGTTCGCCGACGGCTCGGACGCCGAAGAACGCAGCAAGGCCATGTCGCTCGTGAGCGGCGCCAAGTCCCGCGGCATCACCACCAGCGTGGTCGCGCTCGGCAAGGGCTCGGACGTGCCGGATCTGGAGCGCATGAGCAAGCTCGGCGGGGGCCGCTTCTATTTGATCGAGGACGCCACGCGCTTGCCGGCCGTGTTCGCGCAAGAGACGGTGCTGGCGGCGCGCAGCTCGATCAACGAGGTGCAATTTCGTCCGGCGCTGGCAGCCCAGAGTCCAGCGCTGCGCGGCATCGACCTCGCAGAAGCGCCGAACCTGGGCGGCTACGTGGTGACCCTGCCCAAGGGGCGCGCCCAGGTGCTGCTGAGCGGACCCGAGGGCGATCCCTTGCTCGCCAGCTGGTCGGTCGGGGTGGGCCGAGCCGCGGTGTTCACGAGCGATTTCAAGGACCGCTGGGGCAGCGCCTGGACCGGCTGGAGCGGCGCCGATCGCCTCTTCGGCCAGCTCGGCCGCGAGCTGGCCCGCCGGGCGGACAACCCGCGCGTGCGCCTGGAAGCCGACACCACCGGGGGCGAGCTCCGCCTGCGCGCCAGCGTCACCGACGAGCGCGGCCGCAGCGAGAGCTTGCGACGTTTGCTGGCCAAAGTGACCGCTCCCGACGGCACCTCGACCAGCGTGCCGCTCGATGCCGTGGGCGCAGGCCTGTATAGCGTGACGCTGCCGGCGGGCCGCCCGGGCGCCTACGTGGCCTCGCTGGTGGACGAGCAAACCCAGGCGCTCGAGGCCACCACCGGCGCAGTCTTGACGCTGGGCGACGAGCTTCGACCGACCGGCACCGATCGCGGCTCGCTGCAGCGCATCGCCGCTCAGAGCGGAGGCAAAGTGCGCGATACGTTGGCGGGCATCTTCCAGGATCGCGAGGCGGAGCGCTTTGCGTACACGTCGCTCGCTCCGTGGCTGCTTTGGCTCACGGCGCTGGGTCTCTTGCTCGCGGTAGCGGCTCGACGCCTCACCATCCCGGCTGCGCTCGAGCGGGCTTGGAGCGAGCTAGGGGCGCCGAACGTCCCCCCCACGCCGTCCGCGTCGCCTAGCGCAGCGCCGCGCACCGCCCTCGGCGCGCTCAAGCGCGTGCGGAGCAAACAGCCACCGGAGAGGGTCGAAGAGCCTCCACCCAGCGTGCCGCGCTTCTCACGTCCGCCCCCCCTGCCCGTCGTCGCAACCGAGCCCCTCGGACCACGCGTCGGCAGCAGCAGCACGGGCGCCGTCCCTGCCGCACGCACGCCCACGGCCCAGTCGGGCGCAGAGCTACCCCCAACGCGAGCTCCCACCGCAGCCGAAATCCTGCTCGCGCGCCGACGCGGCCGAAAAAGCTAGCGCTCAGCGGTAGTAGAGCTCGAGCTGGGGCGCGTCGCCGCCGGACGTGCCGGTGGCGATGAGCACGCTTTCGCCGTCGCTCGGCTCGGCGCGCAGCAGCAGCCGCAGCGGCTCGCCCGGTTTGCGCCGCGCTCGCACCAGCTCGGTGATATCGATGCGCGCGGGCCAGGCTTGGGGTGTTACGCGCGCCCCCAGGCGCGGAT
>DATDEV010000690.1:0-3805 GCA_036522995.1 Polyangiaceae bacterium | reverse complement strand
CATCGAAAGCAAGGAGGATGCCCAACCTGGCCCGCACAGGGAAGCGCGAAGTCTGTCTCGTCTCGTCTCGTCTCGTGGTCTTTGGGGCCCCAGCCCCAAAGACTCCTGCCCATGCGTCGAGGCGGGGGTCTTTTGCCCATGCGACGAGGCGGGGTCTTTTTGCCCATGCGACGGGGGCGGGGGTCTTTGGGGCTGGGGCTCCAAAGACTCGGGCCCGTGCGATCAGGCGGGAGATTTGCTTGCGCTAGGGGGAGGCGCTGTCGCGGAAGCGGGTGATGACGTACGCGATCAGCAGGATCACGAGGGCGGCTCCGAGCACCCAGACCAGCACCGGGCGGCCCGTGCGAGCCGCTGCTGCTGCCGCCGGCGTGACGTCAGCCCGCTCCATTGCTGCATCCTCGTCGGGGGCGACGCTTGCCGCAGCTTGCTCGGGACGCAGCTCGGGCAGCCCGTGCGCGCGGGCGCGCTCGGCGCGCTGGCGTCCGGCTTTGCGCTCGCTGCGCGAGCTTTTGGAGCCGGAAGCCTTCGCCATCGTCAATCTTTGAGTGCTTCGGCGCCGCCGATGATTTCCATCAGCTCGGTCGTAATCGCGGCCTGGCGCGCGCGATTGTACACGAGGGTCAGCTTACCGATCACTTCGGCCGCGTTCTTGGTCGCCGAATCCATGGCGGTCATGCGCGCGCCGAGCTCGGATGCCGTCGACTCGTAGAGGGCGCGCAGCAGCGAGACTTCCACGTACAGCGGCACGAGCCGCTCCAGCAGGGCTTCCTTGCTGGGCTCGAACAGGAACTCGATCTGGCTGGTCGGCTCGTTCTCGCTGGATCCGGAGGCGGCAGGCGCTTCGGGGGGCTTGGTCGGCGTGAGCGGGAAGAGCTGCTCGATCACGACTTTCTGCGTCATGGCGCTCTTGAACTCGTTGTAAACGAGCTGAATCGAGTCGACCTCACCGCGCAGAAACGGGCGCAGGACCGTGCGCGCCACGACGCGCGCCGTCTCGAGCTCGAGCTTTTCCCAGATGTTCGAGAACAGGTGAAAAGTCGGGATCTTGCGGCGCTGGTAAAACTCGCGGCCTTTGCGGCCGATCACGGCCAGCTGCACCGTCTGGCCTTCGGCTTCGCGCGCCCGGCGCTCGCGCGCGGCCGCTCGCAAGATGTTGGTGTTGAAAGCGCCGCACTGCCCACGATCACTGGTGATGACCAGCAGCAGCACGCTGCTCACCGGCCGCCGCGCCAGCAGTGGGTGCTCGGACTCGATGCCCGACTCCTCGGCCTCGGCCTGACCAGCGACGGTGACCTCGGCCAGCACTTTCGCTGTCTGCACTGCGAACGGGCGCAGCGCCACGATGCGCTGTTGAGCACGCGTCAGACGAGCGCCTGCCACCATCTTCATGGCGCGGGTGATCTTCTGCGTGCTCTTGACGCTCGCAATGCGCTTGCGAATCTGCTTGAGGTTGGCCAAGCGCTTAGTCTTCCTGACTCGACGCCGCGAATTTCTTGATGAATGACTTGAGCGCCTTGTCGAGCACCTTCTTGGTCTCGTCGGTGATCTCGCGCTTGGTCTTGATCTCGGTCCAGAGCTCGGGGTGCTTGTCGTCGATGTAGCGGTAGAGGTCCTGCTCGAACTGCTTGAGCGACTCGACGGGCAGCTTGTCGGTGAAGCCCGCGGTACCGGCGTACACGATCACCACCTGCTTCTCGACCGGCAGCGGCACGTACTGGCCCTGCTTGAGCAACTCGACCAGCCGCTTCCCGCGCTCCAGCTGCGCGCGCGTGGCGGCGTCCAGATCGCTGGCGAACTGAGCGAAGGCGGCCATCTCGCGATACTGAGCCAGATCCAGGCGCAAGGTACCGGACACCTTCTTCATGGCCTTGATCTGCGCGCTGCCGCCGACGCGGCTAACGGAGATACCGACGTTGATCGCGGGACGCACGCCGGAGAAGAACAGATCGCTCTCCAAGAAGATCTGACCGTCGGTGATCGAAATCACGTTGGTCGGGATGTAGGCCGACACGTCACCGGCCTGCGTCTCGATGATCGGCAGCGCGGTGAGCGAGCCGCCCGAATGCGGATCCTTCTGCACCTCGAGCTCGGCCTTGTTGGGCTGCGCCTCGAGCGCCTTCTCGGCCGAGTGCTTGGCTTCCTCGCCCACGTGCAGCTGGTTGTCCACGCCGCGGAAGGAGAGGTTGCCTGGCGGCACCTGCGTGCCCTTCTTCACTACGTAGTAGCGATCGCCCATCTTCGCGGCGCGCTCGAGCAGACGCGAGTGAACGTAGAACACGTCGCCCGGGTAAGCTTCGCGACCCGGAGGGCGACGGAGCAGCAGCGACATCTGGCGGTAGGCGACGGCCTGCTTGGAGAGATCGTCGTAGATGCAGAGCGCGTGGCGGCCGGTGTCACGGAAGAACTCGCCGATGGTGACGCCCGTGTAAGGCGCCAGGTACTGCAGCGGCGCAGACTCGGTGGCCGTGGCGACGACCACGATCGTGTAGTCCATCGCGCCGTGCTGCTTCAGCTTCTCGACCACCTGCGCGACGGTCGATGCCTTCTGGCCGATCGCGACGTAGATGCAGATAACGCCGGAGCCCTTCTGATTGATGATGGCGTCGACCGCGATCGTGGTCTTGCCGGTCTGACGGTCGCCGATGATCAGCTCGCGCTGACCGCGGCCGATCGGGATCATGGCGTCGATGGCCTTGATGCCCGTCTGCATCGGCTCCTTGACCGGCTGGCGGCCGATGATGCCTGGCGCCTTCACCTCGATGCGGCGACGCTCGGGGCTCTCGATGGCGCCCTTGCCGTCGATCGGCTGACCCAGCGCGTTGACGATGCGGCCAATCACGGCGTCACCCACCGGCACGTCGGCGATGCGGCCCGTGCGCTTGACGACGTCGCCTTCCTTCACGCCGCTGGCTTCGCCGAGCACGGCCACGCCGACGTTGTCCTGTTCCAGGTTCAGGGTGAGCCCGAACAAGTTGCCGGGGAACTCCACGAGCTCACCCGCCATCACGCCTTCCAGGCCGTAGATGCGGGCGATGCCGTCGCCGGTCGCCAGCACGGTGCCGGTCTCACTGACCATCGCGGCCCGGTCGAAGTTCTGAATCTGCTTCTTGATGATCGATGAGATTTCGTCGGCGCTAAGCTGCATGGCTGTCTCTGTCTAGTTGGGTCGGTGGGGCCCCGGCCCCACCGCACCATAACTGGCTGGCGGGGGAGCAGGAAGAGTTCGTCAGGAGTTGGATACGAGTTGGCGTTCGATCTCGATCAGGCGGCCCCGCACGGAGCCATCGATGGTGTTGTCGCCGATGCGCGTCACGAAGCCGGCGATGAGCGTTGGGTCTTCGCGGCGCTCGAGCACGATCTTGTGCGCGGTGGCGCTCTCCAGCTCGGCAACCAGCTTTTCGTAGAAGCTGTCGGGCATGGCCTTGGCGCTGGTCACGGTGGCGCGCACGACGCCGGCCTTCTCGTCGCTGAAGCGATCGAGCCGGCGCGCCAGCTCGGGCACCACGCGCAGCTTTTTGCGCTGGGCTAGCAGCTTGATCAAGCTCAGGGCGTTGCCCATCAGCCCCAGCCGACCTGCCAGGTCGGCCAGCACGGCCGCGCGCTGCTCGGGCGTGATGAGCGGGTTGTCCAGCACGGCGCGCAGCTCGGCGCTCGCCGTGTAAGCCGACGCAAAGCGGCGGATTTGCTCGGTGATTGGCGCCAGCTGCCCGGTCTCGACACCGAGCTCGAAGATGGCCCGGGCGTAGCGGTCAGCGATGGGTGCTTGACTCATAGTCTGCCTCGCAGCGCGCCGCCGGCGGCCTTG
>DATDEV010000689.1:0-5196 GCA_036522995.1 Polyangiaceae bacterium | reverse complement strand
TGGTCGTTGGGGCCCCAGCCCCCACGACTGTGCTGGCGGGAGGTGGGGACGAGGGCTGGCGGGAGGGGGGGACGAGGTCCGAAGCTTCCCGCGCGCTTGCTGGAACAAAGCGAAAGAGGGAGTGTCGTGAGGGCATGAGCGAAGTCGAACAGGCCGACGCGGAGCTGGAGGCGCTGCCGCCGCCGCGGCGCCCCTGGCGCAAGCTCACGCTGGCCGTGATGGCCACCACGCTGCTGTGCTCGCTCGGGCTCTTGCTCGCGCTGCGCGGCGAGCTGGTGTTTTCGTTCACCGGCGGCAGCCCACGCGGCGTCGGCGAGCTGGCCGCGTTCGCGCCGGCGCCCAGCGATGCCAACAGCTGGGTGCAGGGTGAAGGCGACCTCGATCGCGACGGAGCCATCGCCTACAGGCGTCCGCTGGAGAGCGATTCGTACCGACTGGCCCGCGTGAGCGGCGCTCGGCAGCTCTGGGTGCAGGTGCGCGTGCCGTGGGACGACGACGACCCGGATCACAAGCGCTTCGTGGCGCCCAGCTCATTCGTCGGCAGGCTCGTGCCGCTCGGAGGCGGCGGGCTCCGCCTGTCGCAGCTGGCCAGCGCCGTCGCCGAAGCCGGCAGGCCGGCGCTGCCCCGCGACGCCTGGCTGCTGATCGACGGCGAGGCGCCCTCGACGACGCGTTGGACGCTCGGGCTGGGCCTCTTGCTGCTGGCGTTCGCAGCGTTCAATCTGTTCGGGCTCGTCCGCCTCTTGCGTCCCGCCACGGATTGAAACAAGAGCCCCTGGCATGAGCCGAGGCCACCAGCAGAGCCGAAAGCGGCGTCCCGCTGCGCCTGCCGTGGTCGTGGTCGGTGCCGGCGTGATGGGCTGCGCGGCAGCCTACGAGCTGGCGAGGCGTGGCGTGGCCGTCACGGTGCTCGAGCGCTCGGTGCCGGGGGCGGAAGCGTCGAGCGCCGCTGCCGGCATCCTCGGCGCGCAGGTCGAGAGCCACCACGCCGGGCCGCTCACCGAGCTCGGACTGCTGAGCCGCGCGCTCTACCCGAAGCTGATCGCGGAGCTCGAAGCGACGTCGGGCATCGCGATCGGTTACCGACGCTCGGGTGTGCTGAAGGTGAGCTTCGACGCGCAGGGCAGCGCGCGGCTCGGGCGGGAGCTGGCCTGGCAGCGCAAAGCCGGCCTGCCCCTGGAGCGGCTGACGCGCGCTCAGCTCGCGGCGCGTGAGCCGGTGCTTTCCAAGCAGCTCAGCGGCGGCATGCTGTTCGAAGCCGACGCGCAGCTCGACCCGCGCGCGCTATTGTCGGCGCTGCGCATCGCCGCCGAGAAGCGCGGGGCGCGGTTTCGCAGTGGCTCGTTCGTGCGCGGTGTCGTGGAGCGGGCTGGGCGCGCTGTGGGCGTGGAGCTCGACGACGGCAGCGTGGTCGAGGGCAGTCACGTCGTGCTGGCCGCCGGTAGCTGGACCAGCCTGCTGGGCAAGCGCGCGGGGGGGCCAAAAATCCTGCCCGCGCGTGGACAGATCGTCGAGCTCAAGACCAGCGTGCCCCTGCTGTCGTCGGTGGTGTTCGGCCCCGATTGTTACCTGGTGCCGCGCGCCGACGGACGGCTGCTGATCGGCTCCACGCTGGAGTTCGTTGGCTTTCGACGCGAAGTGACGGCCGGCGCGGTGCACACGCTGCTCGGCGCAGCGCTGCGCTTGGTCCCGGCGCTGGCCGAGGCCGAGCTCAGCGCCAGCTGGGCGAGCTTCCGCCCCTTCACCCACGACGAGCTGCCTCTGCTCGGTCCCAGCGAGCTGCCGGGCTTGATCTTGATGAGCGGCCACCACCGAAACGGCATCCTGCTGGCGCCGATTTCGGCGCAGATCGTGGCCGCGTGCGTGCTGGGCCTGCGGCCGCCGCTCGACCTGACCCCGTTCGCGCCCGACCGCCGTGCTACGGGTGAGGCGTGACGTCGCGCCACTACGACGTGATCGTGCTCGGCAGGTCGATTTCGGCCCTGGCCTGCGCCGCGGTGCTGGCTCGCCGGGACTTTCGCGTGCTGCTCTTGGGCCAAGCCCAGCGCGGCCAGCTCTATCACTACGACCAGCGCGTGCTGGCGCGTCGACCGTTCACGTTCCTGGCCGGCTCGTCGCCGGTGTTCCGACGCATTTTGCACGAGCTGGCGCAGAGCCAACAGTTTCGCAGGCGCATGGAGCCGCTGGATCCGATGTTCGGTTGGCTGGCGCCCGGGCGACGGCTCGAGGTTCCGCCAGACATGGACCTGTTCGTGCGCGAAATCGAGCGCGAATTCCCCGAGGTGCGACAGCTGGTCGACGAACTCTACACCACCATCGCTCAGGTGAACGCCGTCGCCGATCTCGCCTTCGAGAAGGACGCGGTATGGCCGCCGGGCTCACTCTGGGAGCGCTTCGAGACCAGCCGTATCTCGGCCACGCTTCCCTACCTCAAGGCCGATCGAAACACCGACCTGCTGGCGAAGTTTCCGAGCGGACATCCTTTTCGCGAGCTGTTCACCCTGCCCGCTTCGTTCGCGACGCACCTGGCACTGCCGAGCGATCGTTTGCCGCCGCTGGCGCTGGCGCGGCTGCACGGAGCCTGGACGCGCGGGGTTTCGGCGCTGGCACAAGGTGAACGGGAGCTGTGCGATTTCCTGATCGAGCGCGTCGAAGCGCACGGCGGTATAGTGGCGCTCGATCGGCGGGCAACCTCGATCGTCGTCAAGCGCGGCACGGCCGTGGGCGTGATGGAAGACGGCGACGGCGAGATCACCGGTTGCTCGGCGATCGTGTGCGACCAGTCGGGCGAGGCGGTCGCCGAGCTGTCCGGGGGCGACGGCGTGAGCAAGCACGCCAAGAACGACTGGCCGCAGCTGCGCGCCGAAGGCTCGCGTTTCGTGGTCAGCTTACGGGTCGGCGCCGGAGGCTTGCCCGAGCTGCTGCCGGTGGAGTCTTTCGTGGTGCCGGAGCGCTACGCCCGACGTGATCCGCGCTGCCCGGCGCTGCGCCTATCGCGCCTGGCGCCGACGGCGCTCGACGAAAACGACGCCGATCCCAGCGGTACCCTGCTGGTGGCCGAGGCGCTGCTGCCCGCGCGCGGCGCGCTCACCCTGCTCGAAGCGCGCGACGCGGTGCTCGCGACCCTGCGCGAGCATCTGCCTTTCTTGGAGCGCAGCGTGTCGCTGGTCGATTCGGCGCACGACGGGCTCCCGTTGTGGGATTTTCGATCGGGCACGCGGCGCGAGGTAGAGCGAGCCCATCTGCATGGCGCTGGCGCCGGTGCGGAACAGATGGAGCGGCTGTGGACGTCCGAGCCGAGCGGCTACCTGGAGCTCTCGGGTGAGCCGGTGCGTGGTCCGGTGCCGGGCACCTACTTGGTCGGCAAGACGGTGCTGCCCGGGCTGGGTCAGGAAGGCGAGCTGATCGCCGCCTGGAGCGCGGCGCGCGTCATCACCGGCAAGGATCGTCAGCGTCAACGCATCCGGCGACAGATGTGGAGCAAGATCGAAACAACGTGACGAGCCTTCAGGCGAGATACCAAGCGAGACACCTGACGAGCGAGCCCGCCTCGTGCGCGTAGTCGCCGGTCGACTCCGCGGCCGCGCGCTCAAGGCTCCGGCTGGCGACCTGACTCGCCCCACCGGCGCGCGCGTGAAGGAAGCGTTGTTTTCCATCCTGGGCGACGTGCAGGGGGCGAGCGTGCTCGATCTCTATGCGGGTAGCGGCGCGCTCGGCATCGAGGCGCTGTCGCGCGGCGCGAGCCGCGCCGTGTTCGTCGAGGCCGCGCGCCCGGCGCTCGTCTGCCTGCGCGAGAATCTGAGCAAGCTCGGCCTGGAGCGCGAAGCACATGTCATTTCCAGCCGAGTCCAAGCCGCTCGAGCCGCGCTCTCGGCGCACGCGCCGTTCGATTTGGTGCTCTGCGATCCACCCTGGCGCGACGTGGCCGCGGCGTTGGTCGAGCTCGTGGCGCTTGCTGGCTCAGGGCTGATCGCCGTCACGGCCCGCATCGCCGTCGAGCATTCCGCCAAGGAGCCGCTCGCGTTCGAGCCCACTTCCGGCCTGGTAATCGTCGATGCGCGCAGCTGGGGCGACACCGCCGTCACCTTCGTCACCAGCGCGAGACCCGAGCCGAGCGAGACCGTGACCCTGGCCTAGGCCTCGGACCGGCCGACGCGCCAGTTTGCGGGTCCAGACCTGGAGCCGAAAGTCTCGCGCGGCGCCTGGGGGGTGGCTATAGTCCGCGGCTGCCCCGCACTTCTCGGAGATAGCCAACATGGCTGACACTACCCCGCCGCCGCCCAAGTCAGGGAGCAGCGGACCCATCATCATCGCTGCCGTCTTGATGCTCCTCCTTATTGGAGGACTGATCGTTTGGAAGGTCACCGGATCCGCCGAGCCCCCGCCGAAGCAGGACCCTGCGCCCGTCGCCACGGCCGATACCGCGCCAGCGTTGGATAACGTCCCCCCTCCTCCTCCGCCACCTCCGGAGGAGGACGCGGGCGCGGGCAAGCCCGACGAAAAGAAGGTGGTCAAGGCAACCGGGCCCAACCCCTGCTCGAAGGAGTGCTCCGGCACGGCGACAGGCGCCCTGACGTCGGCGCTGTCGGGCCGCGCTGCGCAGTCGCGCAGCTGCTACGAGAAGGCGCTCAGCAGCAACGCTACCTTGACCGGCACATTGACGGTCGGCGTCAAGGTCGGCCCCGGCGGCCAGGTATGCAGCGCGCGCGTCGTCGCGGATGGTTTGCACGATCCGGGCGTGAGCAACTGCGTCGTCTCGCGATTTCTGAGCGCTACCTTCCCTGCCCCGCAAGGGGGTTGCGCTGACGTGAACGTTCCGTTGAGATTCATGCCCAAGAAATGAGCCGCCTTCGCTCACTCCCCGCGCTCGTGCTCGCCGTGGCGGCAGCGGTCGCGTTCGGCGCGTGCAGTGACGAAGGAGAGCCACTACCGGCGCGCTGCACGGAGCCGAAGCTGCCGGTCTTCGACTACCGCGCCGCCGATCCCCCTGACGACGACAACCTGATGTATCCGTGCGTGACGCCGGTGGGTCACGCCATCGGCAACGATGGCAGCGGCGGCAGCAGCAATCCGCCGCCTGTCAACGAGGGTGGCGCTGCCGGCGAGGGTGGCTCTGCCGAGGGCGGTGCTGCCGGCGCGGCGGGCACCGGCATGGGCGGCATCTAGCGCGATGACCGCGCCCGCGGCGGCTGGCGC
>DATDEV010000688.1:0-15678 GCA_036522995.1 Polyangiaceae bacterium | reverse complement strand
CAGGTCGCGCTGCGAGCGGCGTACGCGTCGCCTTCTTTTGCGCCTTGGTGCGAGAGACGGGAGCAGGCTTGGCCGGCTGCTGGTTGAGCTCACTCAGCTCGAGGTCGAGGTCGAGGTCGATGAAGTCGGCGAATTCAGCTGAGATGGCGTCCATGGTCGTCTCCGTGGGGTTGCCCGGAGCTAGTGCAGCGAGCGTGCCAGCGGACGAAGGGGCTAAAATTAAGGCCTTTCGTCAATTAAGTCCCTCTGAGGGAGGGTCTCCACAGACCCGGTGGCGTCGCCGGAGGCCGGGGCTTGCCACCCCGGATGCCAACGATTTGACGAGGATACGTGCCAGGTTGAGACGGCGGAGTAGGGGGTCAGTCGTGACTCATCGGGTGGGTATCCAATGCATAGTCCAATAAAATCGAATATTTAGCCTCACGATGAGCGGAGGGTCGCAGCCGACCTGGAGCTCGTCTCGCCGAGATACAAGGTAGGTGGTGTGTCTCGCTCGGAGCCAGTTGGCTCCGAGCGAGGAGCGGGTTTTTTGGCTGTCTGCAGGGCGGGGTGCGAAAGTTTGTAGGCGCGACACCACGCGCCTAGTCGAAAGCTCGAAAGCACAGCCATGGGCGAAGGAAAGAACCTGGTCGGAGTCGATATCGGCTCGGCTTCGATCAAGGTCTGCCAGGTCAAAGACACCAAGAAGGGGATTGGGCTGCTTCGCCTCGGCTACGCTCCGCTCGCCCCTTCGGTGATCGTCGATGGTCAGGTCATGGACGCTGGTGCCGTGACCGAGGCGCTGGCCAAGGCTTTCCATGACGCCAAGATCAAGCAGAAGGAGTGCGCGCTGTCGGTGTCGGGCCAGACCGTGATCATCCGCAAGATCTCGGTGCCGATGATGACCGAGGCCGAGCTCGCCGAGCAGATTCAGTGGGAGGCGGAGCAGCACATCCCCTTCGACATCAAGGACGTGCGCGTGGACTACCAGGTGCTGCGGCGCAGGCCCGAAGCCAGCCAGATGGATCTGCTGCTGGTGGCCGCCAAGCGCGACCAGATCGAGGAGTACGCGAACCTGGCTCGCAACGCCAAGCTGAAGCCGATCGTGTGCGACATCGACGCATTTACGGTGCAAAACCTGTTCGAGTTTTCACGCGGGCTGCCGCAAGACCAGACGATCGCGGTGATCAACGTCGGCGCTAGCCTGTCCTCGCTCAACATCATCGCCAATGGCGTGAGCGCGTTCACGCGCGAGATTGCCAACGGCGGCAACGTGATCACCGAGGAAATCCAGAAGCAACTCGGTGTGCCGCACGAGCAGGCCGAGGCCTACAAGTGCGGTGGTGCCGCCAACCCGGAGGATCCCAGCCGCCCCGGCATGGTGCCGCACCAGGTGGTGCAGGTCATCGAGGCCGTGACCGACTCGATCGCCGCCGAGATCCAGCGCAGCCTCGACTTCTTCATGGCCACCAGCGGTGAGGGCGAGATCGCCAAGATCTACGTCACGGGCGGGTCGGCCAACCTGGTGTCGTTGGCGCAGTCGATCGAGCGGCGGGCGCGGGTTTCGGTCGAGACCTGGCCACCGACCGAACGCCTGAGCGTCGAGGCCAAGGAAGTGAGCACGCAGCTGTTGCAGCAGCGCGCTGCCCAACTGCCGGTCGCGCTGGGCCTCGCGCTGCGCAAGGAACGCGAGGCACGCGCATGATTCGCATCAACCTGCTGAGTCAGAAGAAGCGCGCGGCCGAGCGAGGCTCCGAGGCTAGCCAGGTCTGGCTGGTCGCGGTGATGCTGGTGGTCCTGGCCGAGGTCGCGATGCTGTTCGTCTATCACAGCGTCAAGGCCGAAGAGCTGAGCGACCAGCAGCGCAAGAACGCGGAGCTGACGTCACAGATCGAACAGGCCAAACGCAACGTAGCCAACCACGAGCAGGTGAAGGCGCAGCTGACACAGTTGCGGGCTCGCGAAGAAGCCATCCAAAAGCTGCAGAGCGCGCGCACCGGCCCGACCGCGATCCTGATGGAGCTGGCGCGCGTGCTGACGCCCGGGCGCGGTCCGAGCATCGACCCGGATCGCTTGGCGCAGCTGCGCCGCGACAATCCGCTGTCGGTCTTCAATCCCAACTGGGACGCGCGCCGACTGTGGCTGACCGAGTTCGTGGAAGCCCAGCGCAAGCTGCGCATCGACGGCAAGGCGCGCGACGGCGAGGACATCAGCGAGCTGGCGCGTCGTCTGACTCTTTCCAGCTATTTTTACGAGGTGCGGCTGCTGCCAGCCGCGCGTGAGGCGGACTTCGTCAAGTTCTCCATCGAAGCCAAGGTGAGGTACTAGTGGCACGCGGTGATTCGGTGCTGGCCAAGCTGCCCAAGCCCGCCAAGGTGGGTATTGGCGCGCTATTCGTGCTGCTGATTGGCGTGGCCTACTTCGTGGTCTTCTACGGGGACCTGGCCAGCTCGATCACGGCCGAGAAGAGCCGCGAAGCCACGCTGCGTGAAGAATTGTCGGTGGCGCGCAAGGCCGAGTTCTCCTACCAGCAGGACCTGGCCGAGCTGAGTGATCGTCAGCAGCGCCAGCGTGAGCTGGTCAAGATCCTGCCCGTCGACACCGAGTACCCCGCCTTCTTGAGCGCGGTACAGAACGTGGCCAACGTCTCCGGCATCGGGCTCACGGCCTGGTCGCCGCAGCCAGAGGTGCCCGATCAGTTCTATTCGCGCGTCCCGATGAAGGTCGAGCTAAGCGGTCGCTACCATCAAATCGCCAAATTCTTCTACGGCGTGGGCCAGCTCGACCGCGTGATCAACATGGAAAACATCACGCTGATCGACCCCAAGCTGGAAGGCGAAGACATGGTCTTGAAGGTGGAAGCCTTGGCCACCGCGTTCCGCGCCAAGCCCGAGGGCACCGGCTCGGACGTCGCCGGCGACAAACGCGGCAGCGGGCAAGGCAGGCCATGAGGAACGCGATCTCGCTACTGCTCGCGCTCGCCCTGCTCGGGGGCTGCGGCGACGACGTCGTCAGCAGCGCCAGCTCGAGTGGCGGTGGCAGTGCCAGCGGTGGCGGTCCGGCAGCGGCGCCGCAGCCCGGAGCGCCTGCTGCCTCTGCCGCGCCCGGCACGGCCGCGGCCCCGAAGTTCGAGGTCACCGAGGCCGACTTCAACGAGAGCGAGCGCAGCCGTGACCCGTTTCGGTCTTTCCCCGAGATCTTCAAGGAAGATACCAAGGGCAGTACCAAGTCCCAACGCGAGGTCGTGCTGTCGCAGTTCGCAATCGACGAGCTGAAGCTGATCGGTATCGTGACCCGAGCCGAGCCGGCCAAGGCCATGTTGGTCGACCCCGGTGGCACCGGCTATGTGGTGCAGCGCGGTCAGTTCGTCGGTAAAGCGGACATCGTCCAGGCTGCGGGCCGCACTGGCGCAAGCTACGAGATCAACTGGCGAGTCGATCGCATCCGTGACGGCGACATCGTGCTGATCCGCGAAGATCCCGCCAATCCCGACGTGCCGAGCGCTACCCGGGTCATCCCGCTGCGCCCCGAAGGCACCGACGTCAAAGGCAAGTAGCCTTACGTCTCGGGGCCGCGCCGTCCCGTCGTCCGCGCGGAGCTGCAACTTCCACTCGCCTAACGAGCTTTCGATCTTTCCCTGAGAAATCGGGCAGCTCGAGGCGCCGAGAATTTGTTCGTGTGTGACGAGACTCGCTACGCTTGTGGGACGCACGCTGAATGAGGCCCAATTTGCCTGATTTTCGCAAAAACAAGAGTTTGGGAGCCCTGGCATGAGGACCCGATTCGGCAGAGCTTTGTCCCTCGCTTTTTCGCTGAGCGTCCTTTCCAGCGTAGCTCAGGCGGCCGCCCCGACCCGGGTAGCCACCCAGCTGGAGCTGAAGCCCGGGGATACCAAGGGCGCCGCACGCCTGCGCGTGAGCTTCAGTGAAGCACCCACGTTCACCGCCCGCATGGAGCGCGCCGGCACCCGCCTGATCGTCGACGTGCCCTCGGCCAGCGCCAAGGGCGTGCCGAGCGCGCTGCTCGACAAGGTCGGTGTGGTCGGCGGCGTGATGGTGCAGTCGTTCGCGGCGGGCGGCGGGGAGACCACCCGTCTGCTGCTCACGCTGCTGGAGACCTCGCACTTCGCGGTCAGCGTCGACGGCACCGATCTCGTGATCGCAGTGGCGCCGGGCAAGGACGGCGTCGTCGAGGCCATCCCGCGCCGCGCCGCCATCGAGAAGGCGCCGGATCTGGAGCCGTGCAAGGTCACGGACGTCCGCTTTCACCACGCCGAGAATCACGACGAGGTCGTGATCACGCTGAGCCAGCCTGGCGCCTACAAGGAAGCCTCCCGCGGCAACGGTCGTCGTACGTTGACGCTGGGCTGCAGCCGGCTGTCCGACGAGCTGTCGCGAACGCTCGACGTGTCGGCGTTCGGCGGTCGCGTCACCAGCGTTTCGACCTACTCTCGCGCCGCCGACGAGGCGGGCGTGGTGGTGGACGTCGACACCAAGGACCAAGCGGATACGCGCGTGTCGCGCCGCGGCAGCAACCTGGTCTGGACCTTCGTGGCCAAGGGCGCGCGCGAGCCTTCGACGGTCACCGGTGTCGGCCTGGACGGCGGCACCGCACGCAAGACGCGCACGGTGTACGTCGAAGAAGGCGTCACCGGCGTGCAGGACGTGGTGTCGGGCTTCGTGCCCGAAGCCGTCGAGACGCGCAGCGATGGCTCGCAAGCGGGCGCCTTCGGCCCTAGCGTGCTCGGTCAGGCTCAAGAACGCCGAGCCTTCGCCGGCCGCCGCATCGACCTCGACCTCAAGGACGCCGATGTCCACAACGTGCTCCGGCTGCTGGCCGACGTGGGGCAGGTCAACATCGTGACCGCCGACAACGTGGCAGGCTCGGTCACGATCCGCATGCGCAACGTGCCCTGGGACCAGGCGCTCGACATCGTGCTGCAGTCCAAGAACCTGGGTATGGTGCGTCAGGCGAACATGATCCGCGTCGCGCCGCTGGCCGACCTGGAGAAGGAGCGCGAGATGCAGATCGCGCGCCGTCAGCAGGAGGTCGCGCTCGCGCCGATCGAGACGCGGCTGATTCCGGTCAGCTACGCCCAGGCGCGAGATCTGCAGGACCGCGCCAAGCCCCTGCTCTCCGAGCGCGGCTCGGTTGCCGTCGACGAGCGCACCAACGTGATGATCGTGCGCGACATCGCGGGCAACCTGAACCAGATCGAAGAGCTGACGCGCTCGCTCGACACGCAGACGCCCCAGGTGCTGGTGGAAGCCCGCATCGTGGAAGCCACCAGCCGCTACATCCGCGACGTCGGTATTCAGTGGGGTGGTGACGCCACCTTCTCCGCCGCGACTGGCAACCCGACGGGCCTGGCTTTTCCGAACTCGGTCGGTCTGGCCGGCGGCGCCAGCGATGGTCAGACGCCGACGCAAGGCTTGAGCCCCTTCACCCAGACCGTCGCCAACCCCAACTTCGCCGTCAACCTGCCGGCCGCGGTCGGTACCGGACAAGGTGGCGCGCTCGGTCTCACCTTCGGCTCGATCGACAACACCATCAACCTGGCCGTGCGCCTATCGGCCGCCGAGTCGAGCGGTATGCTGCGCATCCTATCGAGCCCGCGCATCCTCACGCTGGACAACCGCGAGGCGCGCATCTCGCAGGGCACCCTGATTCCGTTCTCGCAGGTCAGCGCCCAGGGCGTGCAGACCACGTTCCAGGAAGCCAAGCTGCAGCTGCTGGTGCGGCCGCACGTGACGGCCGACGGCAGCGTCTCGATGCACGTCAAGATCAACCGCGACGAGCCGGACTTCAACCAGACGTCCGCGCGCGGTGACCCCACGATTCTCAAGCGTGAGGCCGAGACCGACCTGCTGGTCTTGGACGGACACACCGCGGTCATCGGCGGCATTTTCACGCGCAACACTGGTCGCAACCTGGATCAGGTGCCCTTCTTCGGCGACATTCCGCTGATCGGTCTGCTTTTCCAGCGGCGCAGGGCGAGCGACACGCGCGGCGAGCTGGTGATCTTTCTGACCCCGCGCATCGTCAACCGGGCCGAAGCTCTGGGGCGCTAACACGACCCGATCAGTCTTGGCACGAGCAGATCACGATCGTCACGAGTGACCACGGCCCAGAAACGAACCGGCGAGGCCGGCGCCAGCTGCGGTTCAGCCCGGCTGTGACGCACGGGCGCTAGTCTGCCACCACGAACGCTCGGTCAGGATCGCACTCGGGCGGGCTCCGCACCCACTGTCCGAGAAGTCCTAGACCATCAATCTTCGTGGTAGTTTGGCGCGCGACGTCGATGACAGCGCGCGCACGAAACCTCGGCTGGCTCGGGCTCACGCTCGGCTACTTGCTCGAGACGCCAGGCGCGCACGCCTACGAAGCCGAGGTCGACGCCTCGCTCGACGCTCAGTACTACACCTACCAGGGCCCGTGGGGTGACCCGCTGGTGCGCGAGCGCCGCTACACCACGACGCTCGGGCTCGCGGTCTGGAACATCACCAGTGAGGCCGAGCCGCGTGCAGCACGGCTGAGCTTCCAGTCGCGGATGCGGCTCGACGCCGACTTCGGTCAGAGCTCGGCGGAGCGGCAGCTCGGGAGCCCGTACTACGTGCCGGGTCTGGAGGAGGCCCCGCTCGACTTGATGTACGCCTACCTGGAGGGCGAGCGCTTCTTCAACGGCTACCTGGGCTTCCGTGTCGGTCGCCAGTACGTGTTCGACACGCTCGGCTTCTGGTCGTTCGACGGCGGGCTGGTATCGCTCAGCACCCCCATCGGCTTGGTGGTCGAAGCCTATGCCGGCTACGAGCAGCGCGGCGGAGGCTTGCCCTATTTCGGCACGCAGCGCTTCGAGCCGCAGGGCGTGTATCGCGGCGATCGCGAGGGCTACGACCCCAGCTACTACCCCATGTTCCTCGAAGAACAGACGCTGGCGCCCGCCGCGGGGGTGGCGGTCGAGGCGTCAGCCTTCGGGGTGCTGCACTCGCGGCTCAGCTACCGCAAGGTGATCAACCGCGACGAGGTGAACGTGTCGCCGTTCGCCGATGCCGGCAGCGGGCTCTACTACCTCTCCGGCAATCGCGTCTCGAGCAACCGCCTCGGCTACTCGCTGCGCGCCGACTCGCGCAAGGTGGGCGTGCTGAGCGGCGAGCTGGTCTACGACTTCTACAATCAGCTGTTCAGTGAGTATGGCGTGACCGCCGACGTCTACGTCACTTCCGGCTTGACGCTAGGTGCAGCCTTCGAGCGCTATACCCCCACTTTCGACGGCGACTCGATCTTCAACTGGTTCTCCCACTCCCCGACGACCAGCGCGCTCGGGCACGCCGAGCTGCGCTTCTCGCGGCGTTGGCAAACGACGCTCTCCGGCGGTGCGCGCCTGTTCGAGACCGAGGGCGATCCCGACAGCTTCGCGAGCGACCCCCAGCCGGAGTCCAAGCACCGCATGCTCGACGTGTTGGTCGACGCTGGCGTGCGCTACGACTATGGCCGAGGCAATGTCGAGCTGCACGGAGGGGGCGAGGGCGGTGAGCGAGGCCACCGTTACGGCGCGGACGTGACCGGCCGGCAGCGCTTCGGTGCCCGCTACGATGGGCTGTGCGTGCTCTCGCTGTGGGACTGGTCCGATGGGCTGCGTCCGGATCGCGACGCCACCAGCTTTGCCTACGTGCTCGGGGCCGGCGTCACGCCCGGGGCCAATTTCTTCGCCCGCTCGAGGCTCGGCGTGGAGCTCGAGCACGACATGAATCAGCTCGTGGGCCATCGCTTCCGCGCCCTCGTCACCCTGGACCTCACGGTGCTCAAATGAGCCCTAGCCGCTCCGACCTGCTGCTGCTGTTCACGCTGCTGTCGGCGTTTCTGGCCTGGTGCGGGGCCGCGCCGGCGCTGGCCGAAAATGCGGCAGCTAGGCCTGCCGGCTCGTCGGTGGCGCCCGCCGGCCACTCGCGGCCTAGGCAGGTGTCGTCGGAGCCACCGCTCGCGCTCCGGCCCCCTGGCGCCTTCGAAGGCGACGGCGGCCCCAGCCCGGTGATCTTCCCCGAGCAGTCCATGCCGCTGCGCTTCAATCACCAGAAGCACGTCAAGCAGCTGGGGATCGGTTGTACGACTTGCCACGCTGCGGCTAAAACCAGCAAAAGCTCGGCTGATTCGCTACTACCACCGGCGACGCGCTGCGACGGTTGTCACGGCACGAACCATCGCAACATCGCCGCCGTGACCAGCGACGAGCCGCGCCCGCTCGGTCAGTGCAACTTTTGCCACGAGGACTACGACGCCAAGCGCCCCAACCTGGTCGCGCGCGTGCTGATTCCCAAACCGAACCTACGCTTCGATCACCAGAAGCACGTGGTGGGACAGCGCCTCAGCTGCGCGCGCTGTCACGGCAAGGTCGAGGAGCTGGAGCTGGCAACGCGCGATCAGCTGCCGCGCATGAAGGAATGCGTCAGCTGCCACGTGCTGGGCTCCAGCGACGTGGGCAAGGCGCCCAGCAGTGCCAAGAGCGATCGCGCACGCGCGCCTTCTGGAGCGTGCGTGACGTGCCACCTGAGCGAGCCCAGCGGCCTTTTGACCACGTCGTTCAGCAGCGGCAAGCTGCTGCCGCCCCCTTGGCTGCAGGGGGCTGGCCACGGCGCCGATTTCATCCAGCGCCACGGCCTGGTGGCCGCAGACGACAGCCGCTTCTGTGGCAATTGCCATCAAGAGCGGTTTTGTGTGGGCTGCCACGACGGCAACGTTCGCCCGCGCAAAATTCACCAGAACGACTTCATCAGCCAGCACCCGATGGCGGCGCGTCAAAACAACCCACGTTGCACGAGCTGCCACCAGCAGCAGTCCTTCTGCCTGACCTGCCATCAGCGCACCGGGGTCGCGATGTCGGCTCCGGTGGGCAACACCACCTCACGCGGTCGCTTTCATCCGCCGAAATCGGTCTGGACGGACGGCGCCCGCTCGCCCGCGCACCACGCCTGGGAGGCGCAGCGAAACCTGAACGCCTGCGTGAGCTGCCACCAGGAGCGCGACTGCATGGCCTGTCATGCCACCCGCGCCGTGGGCGGTCGCGGCACCTGGCCGCCGGTCAAAAGCGGGGTCGGCACCAATCCTCACCCCACGGGTTTCGCCAGTCGCTGTCGCCGGGCTCTCCAACAGAACGCTCGGCCGTGCCTCACCTGCCACGGCCCGAGCGACCCGGAACTCCTGAAATGTCGTTGATTTGTAAACGAAATGACCGGCTGCTGCCAAAGACCTTGCCGAGTGCTTCGGCTGACAGGTATAGCGGCAAAGGCACCGTTTGCTCATGCTTCGAGGAGGCCCTCCGTGAAGGAGCTCGTCCGCTACCTGTTCGAGAATCTGTACTTCGACTTTCAAGGGGATATCTCTGTCGACAAGGTGCGGGATTTCCTCCGCGAAGACGACAGTCGCGAGGCGCGCCAACTGCTGTCCAAGATCATCGAGGAGAAGGGGGTCGACGACCTCCTGATCACTCTTGCCGACGTGCTGAAGGATCACATCCGCACGGGCGTCAGCGAGCAGAACATCCGCGACCAGCTGTCGACCTACTCCGAAAGCTGATCGCGGCTCCGGCACTGGCCGGCGCGTTCTTGCTCGTGGGCTGTGACGTCGGCGAGCCCGAGCCTCCCAATCCGCTCGGGCCGCCGGTGCAGCTGCTTGCGCTCTACCCGGCCGACGGGGAGGGCGTCGATTGCGACGCGAGCTCGGCGGAGGATTGTGGCGTCGCCACCAACGCCAGCATCACCCTGCGCTTCGATCGGTTCCTGGATCCAGCGAGCGTCAACCGTCAGGCGATCCGCGTTTTTACGGGCGATCCCGGCGGAGGCGCGGCCCTGCCGCCATTCGACGTGGCCTACGACCCCGTGGAGCGCGTGGTGGAGTTCAAGATTCCGCCCGGCTACGGCTACGCTCCACGCGCGCTCTACCATCTGGAGCTGCTGGTCCCGACCGAAGCCGACGGCTCCGGCATCCGCGCTTTCGATGGCGCGCCGATCGCCGCCGGTGATGTGCCGCTCAGCGCGAGCTTCTTCACGGCGCAGGGCCCCGGTGAGGTGCGCGTGCGTGAGGCGCCGAGCTGCGACGAGATCCTGAGCGAAGTGCTCGCCAACCCAGCGGTGGGGGGCTGCGGCTCTGCCGAGTGCCATCGCGGGGTTGGCAATAGCCTGGGCGCTGCGCCTGAGGGTCTCTGGCTCGACGGCCGCGCCAACCTGCGGACCACCGCTATCGGCAGAGTGGCGCACGAGACCGAATTCGGCGACAGCGCAGGCGTCGCGCTGCAGAACAGCCCGCGCTTCGGCGTGCAGATGCCGATCATCGACCCCAAAAACCCGGGCAATAGCTACTTGATGTACAAGCTGCTGCGCCAGCCAAAGAACTTCGAGCCCTGTCTGGCGGGCGCGAGCTCGGCGGTGTGTGACGCCCCCAACGACCCGTGCTCCTCCGACTACCCGCTCTTGCCCTTGCCTGAAGGCGAGTGCTTGCAGCCGTCGCAGGAGGAAAGCGACCGGCTCCGGGAGTGGTTCGTGCGGGGGGACCCGATGCCCCTGCAGCGCGGGGCCGAGCGCAGCGTGCGGCTGTCCGGGCTGCGAGCCATCGCGGCCTTCATTGCCGACGGCGCCGACTGCAGCGATTGACCGGAACACGGGCCGCGTGCCATCTGCGTTGACAGGCAGGGGTCGTCCGCCCATATTTATGCGGCGAGGGGCGGGTCTGTCGAAGCGCCAACTGTGTTGCCGGTCCCGGGCCTGCCGCTGCGGGTGGTGCGCAGCCTGGGCGGGGGCGCGACGAGCCGGGTGGTGCTGGCAGAACGCAGCGGCCAGCTGTGCGTGGTCAAGCTCGGGCGCGATGCCGGCTTGCGGCACCGGTTCGCAGACGAGGCGGAGCGGCTGTGTCTCGTGGATTCGCCTTGGGTCGCCCCGCTCCTCGACGTGAGCGCGCTGACTCAGGACGTGAGCTGCTTCGGTGAGCGCTGTGAGCGGGGCGCCCCCGTCTTGGTTTTTGCGTGGGAGGAGGGCGAAACGCTGGCGAGCGCTGCTGCCCTGCGCGCCCTGGCTGCGCGTCGCGCGTTGGCGCTCGCGGTGGGGCGCGACATCGGCGCCGCGCTGGCGGATCTGCACGGCGTCGGCTCGGCTCACGGCGACATCAAGCCGCAAAATATCGTGCTCACCTCGCAGGGCTTGCGCCTGATCGATTTCGGTCTCTCGGGAGATGCCTCGGCCGAGACCGCCAGCGGCGGCACCCGGCGCTATCTCTCGCCTGAAGCGCTGACGGGTGAAGCTGGGGGAGACGCGAGGCGCCGCGATCTCTACGCGCTGGGCGTAGTGCTGGCGGAGCTGTTGGTACCGTCGTGGCTGAGCGCCGAGCAGAGCGCCAGCGAGCTACCAGCGGACGACGCGCTGGCCGACGTGACCCGCGCCTTGCTGGAGCGCGCGCCGAGCGTGCGGCCGTCGGCGGCCTGGGTGTCGACGCGGGCAAAGGCAGTGGCTAACGCTTCGGCAGAGAGCGACAGCGCGGAGCTGCTCAGCCGGCCCAGCCCAGACAGCGGTGAGCGCGCGGTGCGGCGCGCCTACCGCTTTGCACGGCGCCGCGAGCTGCTCGAAGCAGCCAAGGCGAGCAGCAGCGAGCTTTTGCTGGGGCCGCTGGCGCGCTCGTGTTTGACGCCCGCCCTCGAAACGCTGATCAAAGTCCGGGTGCTGCGCGGTCAGGCCGCGCTCCCGGCGCCGACGTTGCGCGATCTGGACGCGCTGGGTCGGGCTCGCTTCTTGGTCGCGCTGGTCGGGGTGGCGGCGTCTTCGTGGCCCGAGCTGCCGCTGGCCGGCGACGATGAGCTGCTGACGCGCGCGCTGGACGCCGCGAGAGCCCGCGCTCCGCAAGCGCTGAGCTTTTTGGACTTCGAGCTGCCGGGCGCGGGTCAGGCGCCGCGCGCGCTGCCGAGCGACGCGCTGGGCCTGGCGCTCGCCCTGCGCGAGCCAGCGGTGAGCGAGCCGAGCGTCGACGCGGCCGAGCAGCTGGTGCGAGCCGGCGGGGCGCCCGACGCGCTGCGCTTCGAGCTCACGCGCGTGCTGCGGCTACGCGGCGAGCTAGGGCGTGCGCTGGCGCTGCTCGAAGGGCAACCGGCTCCCGAGGCGCGCATCGAGCTTGCCGAGCTCTGGCGACGCGCCGGGGACTTGCCGCGCGCCCTGGCGCTGCTCGAAGCGCTCGTCGACGCGCCTGCAGACGTGCTGGCCCGCGCTGCCGCGCTGCGCTCCCGCCTCGCGCTCGACGGCGGCCGGCTGGAAGACGCGGAGGCTTGCCTGGCGGGCCAGCCCGACACGCCACAGATCGCCGAGTGCCATGCGCTGCTGGCGCTCGCGCGCGCGCAGCCGGCCGAGGCCTTCAGGCACGCCGAGCGCGCGCGGCTGCTGGCGCGCTCGGACGAGCAACGCGCCCGCGCCGAGTCCTTGTTCGGAATGATCGCGCACGCGCTCGGTCAGTCGGAGACGGCACTGGCAGCCTTCCGGCGCTCGCGCGAGTTTGCGGCGCGCGCGGGCGCCGTGCTCGAAGAAGCGACGTACGCCACCGGGGTCGCCGCGGCCGCCGCAGGCCTGGGCGAGCTGGGGGAGGCGCTCGAAGCCGCCCGCCGTTCGCTGCTGCTGTTCGAGTTTCTGGGTCGCGCGGCCGAGGCCGCGCGCGCGTTGCTCTCGATCGCGGCTGCCTACGCCGCCGCCGGTGCCGCGCTGGACGCGCGCCAGGCTGCCGAAGAAGCAGCGCTGCGCGCGCGTGCCTCCGGCGATCGACGTTGCCGCGCCTACGCGCACCTCGTGCTGTGTGACGTGACCACTTCGGGCAGCGAAGCGGTCGAGCACGTCAAGCGCGCTCAAGGCTTGCTGGACGCCGACGCGGACGACGAATTACGCTGTTTGGCGCGGCTGCTGCAGCACGGCGAGCCCCCGTCGCTCGTGGCCGGAGACGCGCTCGCACGACGCCCAGACGCAGCCATCGACGTGCGCCTGGAATGGTGGGGCGCTCGGGCCGAGACGCTCGCCGAAGGTGCCCTAGCCGAGCGCGGGGACGACGTGCTCGGCGAGCTCAAGGCGCTAGCGCGCGCGCGCAGCGCCGTCGCGGTACGTGGTCCGGCGCTGGCCGCGGGAGCGCGGCTGGCCGCCAGGCTCGGCGACGGCGCCGCCGCTCGGCACCTCACGGAAGCCGCGGCCGATGCCGCGCGTGAGCTGCTGCGACGCGCCCCCGACGAGCTGCGCCCGAGCCTATTGGCGCTGCCCTGGCTGAGCCGCGTGCAGGAAGCGCCCAGCGGCAGCGGGCTTTTCTCACCCGAGCAGCTGGCCGACGTCGAGGCGCTGGTGCGCGCGCTCGGGCACCGCGAACGGCTCAGGCCGCTGCTCGATCAGGTGCTCGACGCGCTGGTGCTGTGGACGGGCGTCGAGCGCGGCCTACTCCTGTTGCGAGCGCCCAACGGCAAGCTGCGGCCGCGCGCTGCCCGCAACATCGGCAAGGCCGATTTGACCGGCGCGCAGCTGGAGCTCAGCACGACGCTCGCCGAGCGTGCGCTCGCCGAGGGTAATCCAGTCGTGGCCGTGGATGCCGTCGGCGACTTGTCGGAGGTGCTCGTCAGCGTGCACGCGCTCAAACTGCGCAGCGTGCTGGCGGTGCCGCTGGTGGCGCGCGGCGAGCCGCTGGGCGTGGTGTACCTGGACGACCGCGTGCGGCGCGGCGCCTTCGGTGCTCGCGAGCTATCCTGGGTGCGGCTGGTGGCGACGCTGGCGGCGCTGGCCATCGCGGATGCCCGCGATCAGCTGCTGTTGCGCCGCGCTGCGCGCCGGGCGGAGCGTGCCACGCTGCGACTCGACGCCGAGCTGTCACGCAGCGAAACCAAGCTCGAGCAAGCCGAGCTGGAGCTGTCGCGGGTGCGGGATGCCAGCGAAACGCGTTATCCGTATGCGGCGATCGTGGGCAAGAGCGACGCGGTGCGCAGCATGCTGAAGGTGGTGGATCGCGTGACCGCGACCGAGGTGCCGGTGCTGCTGCTGGGCGAGTCTGGCAGCGGCAAGGAGCTGGTGGCGCGGGCAATTCACGAGAACGGTGCGCGCGCTCGCCTGCCGTTCGTTTCCGAGAACTGTGCAGCCATCCCGGAGCCCTTGCTCGAATCTGCGCTGTTCGGTCACGTGCGCGGCGCGTTCACGGGCGCACAGCGCGCGCGCGCCGGCTTGTTCGAGGTGGCCGATCGCGGCACCTTGTTTCTCGACGAGATAGGCGAGATGAGCCTGTCCATGCAGACCAAGCTGCTCCGCACCTTGCAGAGCGGGGAGGTGCGTCCGGTGGGCTCCGAGAACGTGCGCTACGTGGACGTGCGGGTCATCGCCGCCACGCATCGCGACATGGCGGCGTTGGTAGCGGCTGGTAAGTTTCGCGAGGACCTGCTGTACCGCTTGGACGTGGTCAGCGTGCGCGTGCCGCCGCTGCGCGAGCGCTTCGGCGACGTGGCCCTGCTGCTGCAACACTTCATCGCGCGGCACGCGGCCGGTCGCAAGATCACGCTCGAGCCGGCGGCGCAGCAAGCCCTGTCAGCCTACGGCTGGCCCGGCAACGTCCGGCAGCTCGAGAACGAGGTGCGTCGTGCGCTGGTCCTGAGCGACGATACGATTCGGCTCGCAGATCTCACCCCCGAGATCGCCGGCTCCGCCCGCCCCAGCCGGGGCGCCGACGAATTCGACCTGCGCGGCCGGGTGGACGCGCTGGAGGCCGATCTGGTGCGTGCAGCGCTCCGCAAGACGGCCGGTAACCAGACGCGCGCCGCCGAGTTGCTCGGCCTGTCACGCTTCGGCCTGCAAAAGATGATGAAGCGGCTGGAGATTCGGCAGGAGCGCAGCGACCATTGATGCGCCCTTTACCCCGTGACGGAAGCGAGCTAGGGCCGCCGTTGATGTCCGAGCGGCTGCGCCCGATCCTCAAATGGGCGGGGGGAAAACGCAGCCTGGTGCCGCGCATCCTGAACGAGCTGCCGGCTCGCATCGACACCTACTATGAGCCGTTCGTCGGCGGCGCCGCTGTGTTCCTGGCCTTGGCCGAGGCGGGACGCTTTCGGCGCGCCGTGATCACGGACCAGAACGCGCAGCTCATCAACCTGTACAGCGTGGTGCGCGACGACGTGGCGGGGCTACTCAGGGCGCTCGAGCGGCTCCAGGATCAAACGTCCGAGGCCCAGTACTACGAGATCCGCTCCAAGAAGGGGGGCAGCGCCCTGCAGCGAGCCGCGCGCCTGATCTACCTGAACAAGACCGGTTACAACGGGCTGTATCGGGTGAACTCGAGCGGCGGCTTCAACGTGCCCTACGGTCGCTACAAGCGACCCAAGATTTACGATCCGGCTCGACTTCAAGCGGCGTCGCGCGCGCTGCAGGGGGTGGAGATCGAGACCGCCGACTTCGAGCGCAGCTGCCGCCGCGCCAAGCCCGGCGATGCCGTGTACCTCGATCCTCCGTACTTGCCGCTGTCCAAGACCTCCAATTTTTCGGCCTACCATTCGCAAGCCTTCGGCCTGGCCGAGCATGAACGGCTGGCTGGCGTTTTCAGTCGCCTGGTCGAGCGGGGCATCTGTGCCGTGCTCTCGAACTCGGATACGCCGCAAACGCGCGAGCTTTACCGGCCGTTCAAGCCTGCGGGCGTGGCGGTGCGTCGGTCGATCAACTCGATCGC
>DATDEV010000687.1:0-10411 GCA_036522995.1 Polyangiaceae bacterium | reverse complement strand
TCGCCGCTTGAGCCTGGACTGCCGCCGCAAGCCGAAGCCAGCGCGACGACCGAGCCCAAGCCCCAGCAGAGCCTGCCGAGCCCGCGATTCGCTCCCAACGGAGAGACCACAACCCGTCTTTTTACCATGCGCGCTGGCCTGCAAGCGGCCGGAGCTGCCAAGCGCTTTAGCACCGACATTCGCCCACACCGCACGGCTGCAATTGAACGCCGCCCTCCGCAGCATAGCAGCGTTTTTCTCCTGCGCTGCGCGGCTCGTACTCGCTCGTCCTCCTACATCGGCCACGCGCAAGTACCGAGCGGGGGTCTCACGCAGAAGGCCGTGCGGGCGGGGAGCGCCCACCGGGGAGCAGCGCGGCACACGCGCCCACCGACGAGCAATTTATGAAATCGGTTCCTGTCTTACGCCAGAATTCAGCGCACAGGCTGCATTTATGCAGGCAAGTTGCAATGAAATCGGTTCCATAAAATGTGCTTCTCACGAGGGATTTCGCTGGCAGCACCGAGCATTAGCTGCTTGAATAACTACGAGCAACCGCATGAAATATGGATTCTTCGACGACAGCGCCCGCGAGTACGTGATCGAGAATCCGAAGACTCCGGTCAAATGGATCAACTACGTCGGGTCATTGCGCTTCGGTGGTTTCGTCGACCACACGGGCGGGCTGGCGCTGTGCAAGGGCGATCCGGCGCTCAACCGCATCACCAAGTACATTCCGCAGCTACCGAGCTCACAGCTCAAGGGTCACACCCTGTACTTGCGCCTGCACACGCCCGAGGGTTTGCGCACGCTGTCGCCGTTCTTCCTCCCGGGCTTGCAGCCACTCGATCGCTTCGAGTGCCGCGTGGGCCTGGGTTACACGCGCTTCGTTTCCGAGCTGGCCGGGCTACGCGCCGAGGTCACGCTGTTCGTGCCGACCAGCTCGGACGTGCTGGTGGAGGACGTGGTGCTGACCAACATCTCGGCGGGCGAGCTGCGACTCGACGCCGTGCCTTTCTTCGAATACTCGCACTTCGACGCGCTCAAGCAGCTCACCAACGCCGACTGGGTGCCGCAGACGATGCAGAGCGCCGCGCACGCCGCAGGTGAGCGCACGATTTTGGCTCAATTCGCGTTCATGAACCGCGATCTGCGGCAGAGCTACCTGAGCGCCACGCTGCCGGCGTCCTCGTACGAATCGTGCCGCGCGCGCTTCCTCGGCGACAACGAGTACGGCACCTACGCCGACCCCTTGAGCCTCAAGCAGCCCGAGCTGAGCTGCCACCAGGCGCAGCGCGGCGACAACGTGGGCGCGCTGTTGCTTCCCCTCGGCACACTGGCGCCCGGAGCCAGCAAGCGTTTTCGTGTGCTGCTCACCCAGCAGGACGGCACGCGCCAGGAGAGCCTGCAGCGGGCCCGCACTGCCTTCGCAGAGCTGGAGAGCGACGCGCAGTCCGATGCGGCGCTGGCAGCCATCGCCCGGCAATGGGACGTCTACCTGAGCAAGCTGCAAGTCAAGACGCCTTCTGCGGCGCTCGACAGCATGGTCAACGTGCACAACCCGCGGCAATGCTTCATGACCAAGAACTGGTCGCGCGATCTCTCGCTGTACCAGCTCGGCTACGGCGGTCGCGGCATCGGTTTCCGCGACAGCTCGCAGGACGTGATGGGCGTGCTGGCCTCGATCCCAGAAGAAGCGCGCGAGCTGCTGGAAATGCTGCTCAGCGTGCAGAAGCCCAACGGTTCGGCCATGCACCAATTTTACGCCTCGACGCTGGTCGCGAGCGAAGGGGACGCGCGCGAGAAACCCGATCGACCGAGCTATTACGCCGATGACCAGCTGTGGATCGTGCTCGCGGTCTGCGCCTACCTCAAGGAAACAGGCGACCTGCCGTTCTTGAAGCGCGAGCTACCGTTCTACGATTCGAAGCTAGAGCTGGCCGAGCGCGAGCGCGGCAGCGTGCTCGAGCACCTGCGACGCGCCGTCGAGTTCACGCGGACGAACGTCGGCCAGCACGGCCTGCCGCTGCTCGGCTTCGCTGATTGGAACGACACGGTCAACCTCCGGTCGGGCGCCGAGAGCTTGATGGTCGCCAATCTCTACGGCAAGGCGTTACTCGAGCTGATCGAGCTGTGCCGCGAGCTCGGTGACGAGCCCGGTGCGCAACGCTACCAGCGCGACTACGAGCAGATGCGCGCGCGCGTCAACGAGCACGCCTGGGATGGCGAGTGGTATCTGCGCTACTTCGATCACGACGGCAGCCCCATCGGCTCGAGCCAGAACCAGCACGGGCGAATCTGGACCAATGGCCAAAGCTGGCCCGTGATTTCGGGGTTCGCACCGCCCGAGCGCGCACGCATGGCGCTCGATGCGGTCAATCGCCACCTCAACACCGCGCACGGCATCAAGCTCTCGGCGCCCGGCTTCGACCAATACGATAGCGACAAGGGCGGCGTCACCACCTATCCCCCGGGGGCCAAGGAGAACGGCGGCATCTTTCTGCACGCCAACCCGTGGGTGATGATCGCCGAAACGCTGCTGGGCAACGGCGACCGCGCGTTTCAGTACTACATGCAAATCAACCCTGCGGCGCGCAACGACCGCATCGAGGAGTACGAGCTCGAGCCGTACGTGTACGCGCAGAACATCCTGGGCGACGAGCATCCGCAGTTCGGCTTGGGTCGCAACAGCTGGCTCTCGGGCACGGCATCGTGGTGCTATCAAGCGGCCACACAAGCCATCTTGGGCGTGCGACCCGGCTATCGCGGCTTGGAGCTGGATCCCTGCATCCCCAAGGACTGGGATGGCTTCGAGGTAACGCGAGTGTTCCGCGGGGCCACCTATCACGTGCAGGTGCGAAACCCGGAGCAAGTTTGCCGTGGCGTGCGCGCGATGTTGGTGGACGGCAAGCCGCATTTCGGGCGCTTCCTGCCGCTGTTCGCCGCCGGCGAGACACATCGCGTGGAGCTGATCCTGGGCGGTTCCGAGCTGCCGACGCATGCGCAGCCGGCCCCGCACGCGCCGCAGCACGTTGTTCCCGCGGTGGTCGATTCGCGCCCCATCCCGGCCGAGTAGTCACGGAGCGAGCGGAGCGTCGAGGAGGTTGCGCAGCGCTAGGCCCAGGCTGTCGGGTGTGAACGGCTTGTGGATGAAGGCTGCCGCGGCATTCAGGTTGCTGGCATCGACGATCCGTCGATCCGTGTAGCCGGACATGAACAGCACGCGCAGGTTGGGGCGGAGCGGGCGCAGGCGTTCGACCAGCTGCACACCCGAAAGGCCAGGCATGACCACGTCAGTGAGCACGGCGTGCACCTGGCGCTCGGTCGCGGCGCAGATCTTGATCGCGTGGTCGGGATCGTCCGCGACGATCACGTCGTAACCGAGCTTGCTGAGAGTCAGCGCGCACACGCGCTTGACCTCCGGCTCGTCTTCCACGAGCAGGATCGTCTCGGTGCCGCGACTGACGGGCGCTTTTTGATCCGGCGCCCACGATTCGCGGCCCCTGGCCACCGGCAAAAACACCCGAAACCGCGAGCCTTTGTCGATCGTGCTCTCGACGCTGAGCGAGCCACCCGCCTGGTGCACGATGCCGTACACCGTCGACAGCCCCAGGCCCGTTCCGCGCCCCTCGGCCTTGGTGGTGAAGAAAGGCTCGAAGATGCGGCGCAGCGTTTCGCCATCCATGCCGGTGCCTTCGTCGCGCACGAGCAGCTCGACGTGGCGACCCAGCTTGGCCTCGGGATGCGCGAAGACGTGCTCGGGTTCGAGCGTGGTAACGCGCGTCTCGATCCAGAGTTGTCCGCCGCTGGGCATGGCGTCACGCGCGTTGATGGCCAGGTTGAGGATCACCTGCTCCATCTGCACCGGATCGACCCGCACCGGACAGGGCTCGTTGCTCTCGACGATGCGCAGGCTGATATCGTCGCCGATCACGCGGTGCAGCATCTTTTCGAACTCGCGCACCAAAGTCCGCAGGTCGACGTAGCGCGGACTCACTACTTGCTGGCGGCTGAACGCCAATAGCTGCTGCGTCAAGCTCGCCGAGCGCAGTGCCGCCTGCCGAATGGTCTCGAGCGACTCGAACAGCTCCTCGGCGCCGTTCAGCTGGCCGAGCGCCATTTCGGTGTGACCCAGGATCACCGAAAGCATGTTGTTGAAGTCGTGAGCGACGCCACCCGCCAGGCGCCCGACCGCGTCCATCTTCTGGGCGTGCCGCAGCTGACCTTCGCTGCGCTGTAGCGCCGTCTCGGCCTTCTCGCGGTCGCTGATCTCTTTCTCGAGACGCGTCACGGTCAGCGAGAGCTCGCGCGTGCGCTCGGCGACGCGCCGCTCCAGCTCGTCCTGCACGAGGCGTAGCTTTTCTTCGGCCTCGTGGCGCTCGGTGATGTCGAGCGAAATACCGAGCAGGAAGCGCGGCACCCCCTCCCTGTCCAGCACCGGAATCTTCTTGGTATGCAGCCAGCGCCTGCCGTGAGCGGTGTCGATCGGCTCGAGCGGGATGTCGACCAGCTTGCCGCCTTGGAGCACGCCGCGATCCTTCTCCTCGAAGAACGTCGCCTGGTCGGCTGGGAAAAAGTCACGGTCGGCCTTACCGACCATGGCCTCGCGCGGGATGCCCAGCAGCTGCTCCCCCGCCTTGTTGAACAGCTCGAAGCGCAGCGTCTCGGCGTTCTTGACGAAAATCATCGCCGGGATGTTCTCGACGATGGACGACAGGAACGTGCTGACCCGCTCTAGGTCGCGCCGCGAACGATTGATGGGGTCGTCGAAGTCTCCGGGCAATCCTGCAAGGGGGGCGACAGCGCGCCCCGCCCTCCGTTCCGCTAGGTTAACACGCCGCTTGGACCCAAGTCCCCGCCCAAATCGCCGCCTTTTGGCAGCGCCGTGGGCGGAGCGTGGCGCACTGCGACACCACCGGCAGCCTTCTGTTCTAAGCTGCGGCGGCGTGCTCGAGCCTCTGCTGTTGTCCTTCCAAGTCGCGCTCTGGGCGACGCTGCTGGCGACGCTCGGCGGCGTGGGGATCGCGGCGCTGCTCACCCGACGTAATTTTACGGGCGCACGCCTGCTCGACGCGATTCTGAACGCACCGCTGGTGCTGCCGCCCACGGTGCTGGGTTACTACCTGCTAGTCCTCTTGGGACGCGAGAGCTGGCTCGGTCGCGCTTACGAGACCGTCACCGGCAGCTCGATCGTGTTCACGCGCAGCGGTGCCGTGTTCGCAGCGGCGCTCGCAGCTCTGCCGTTCATCGCTCGCTCGGCCCGCGCGGCGCTCGAGGCAGTAGAGCCGCGCTACGCGGAGGCGGCAGCCACGCTCGGTGCCCCCCCGCTGCGTGCGTTCGTGCGCGTGCTGCTCCCGCTCGCGTCGCGCGGTATTTTGGCCGGCATCACGCTGGGTTTTGCGCGTTCGCTCGGCGATTTCGGCGTCACGCTGATGGTGGCCGGCAACATCCCCGGGCTCACCCAGACAGCGTCGCTCGCCATCTACGACGCGCTGCAAGCCGGCCGAGACTGGCAAGCAGGCGCGACCGCGGCGATTCTGACCGCGCTCGCGATCCTGGCGCTCTACGCCATCAACCGCCTCACTCCTCCACGCGCGTACTAGGGCCGCGCAGCATCGGCATCAGCCGCTGTGGCGACGACGGCCGGTTGCTTGGCCGGAATGCGGCTCATCGCGAGCTCGCTCATCGCCGCGATCGTGAGCGACGGGTTGACGCCCAGGTTGGCCGAGATGGCCGAGCCATCACAAACGTACAGACCGGGATAACCGAAGACCTGATGATCGGCGCCGATCACGCCGCTGACGGCGCTGGCGCCCATGCTGCAGCCGCCCAGAATGTGCGCGGTCGTCGGCACGTCCAGCAGCGCTTCGTTGATGGCACCGACCGCGATGCCGTCGGACTTTTCGGCCACCTTGCGCGCGATCAGGTTGGCGACGGGGATGTACGTGGGCGGTGACAGCTGTCCCTCGGCAGGCTTGCTCCGCAATCGTTGTCCGAAGGGCCACCACCAGGATCGTCCCAAGCTCACGCGCAGATGATTGTCGACGGACTGCATCACCAGCAAGATCATCGTGCGCTTCGCCCAGCCCCAGGGCACCTGCGTACGCAAGAAGTCGAGCGGGTGCAGCAGCATCTGCGTCAGGTAGCGACCCAAGCGTCGCAACCTGCCACCGTCGCCGTCGACCATCAGCGCGTTCAGGCGCCCCATCGCATCCTGCCCCGCGCCGTAGCGCACGAGCTCCACGTGCGTATGCGGCTCGGGATAGAAGCCGCTGGTGATGGCGATGCCGCGCGAATTGTCGGCGTCGGCACGGCGCGAGAGGGAGCCCACCAGAGCTTCGGAGTTGGTGCGCACGTAATCGCCCAGCCGCTCGCTCAGCTCCGGCAGCAGCCCGCGCTGCTTGCACGAAAGCAGCAGCGGCACCGTGCCCAGGACGCCCCCCGCCAGCACCACCCGCGCGGCGCGTAGCGTAGGACCTGGGCGACCGAACGGCCCGGTTCGCCGCGTGAGCACCTCGTAGCCGCCCTGGGGGTGGGGCCGAACGCCGGTCACGGTGGTGAGCGGCCGCACCTCCACGCCGAGCTTCTCGGCCAAGTAGAGGTAATTTTTGTCGAGCGTGTTCTTGGCGCCCACGTTGCAGCCCACCATGCAGCCACCGCAAAAGGTGCAGCCGACCCGCTCCGGGCCCTCACCGCCGAAGTACGGATCGGACACGCGCACGTTGGGCTTGCCGAAGTAGACGGCGACCTGCGGTTGGTGGAACGTCTCCCCCACCCCGAGCTCCTCGGCCACCTCGCGCAGTTTCTCGTCGCCAGTACCCAAGAAGCGCGACTGCGTCGCACCCAGCATGCGCTTGGCGGTTGCGTAGTGCGGCGCCAGCTCCTCTTGCCAAGCAGCGAGACCTGCCCAGCGCTGATCGCGATAGAACGTGGCGGGCGGCTCCAGCAGGGTGTTGGCGTAGACGAGCGAGCCGCCGCCGACGCCGGCGCCCGAGAGCACCAGGACGTTCTCCAGCAGCGTGATGCGCTGAATGCCGTAAAACCCCAACTTCGGCAGCCACAGGAACTTGTGCAACAGCCAGTTGGTGCGCGGAAATTCACCGGTAGCGAAGCGCCGCCCCGCTTCCAGCACCAGCACGCGATAACCCTTCTCCGCCAGGCGCAGTGCGCTCACCGCGCCCCCGAATCCGCTACCCACGATCACGAAGTCCGCGTCGTGCTCGGCTAGCTCGCTCGAGGTCACTTGTACGCCATCTCCTCCATGTCCCAGGTCAAGAAGGCGCCATCGAACTGGCGCTCGAGCTGCTTGCGGTCCGCGCGCGCGCGAAACACCACCGTCTCGAACAGGTCACCGAGCTCGCCGGACAGCTGCTGCGGCGGGGTCGCCACCTGCTCGCTGGCGATGGTCTTCACGCTCATCGTGACCGCGTCGGCACCCACCTCGACCAGGCTGTAGCCATGCCGCGCCAGCTCTTGATAGGCGAGGTGCGGATTGGGTCGACGCTCCGAGTCGGCGAGGAGCGTGCCAACGCTCTGCACGAGCGTTTCCACCTCCATCGGGATGGAGCCGCCGCTGCTCAAGACGGCCGACATGCCGTCGAGCCAGGTGGTCGAGGAGACGCTGCCCGTCGTGAGCTCGATCACGCTCGCCTCGGGGTCACCTTGCAAGGCGGGCGTGCCCGCGAAGAAACAATGCAAATCACCCGACAAGATCAGGACGTTGCCCAGCTTACTCAGCTCCGAGAGCAGCGCGCGTCTCTCATTGGGAAAGCCATCCCAGTCCTCCGCCGAAATGGTGATCGCGCGCTGCAGCTCGGGCGGCGCGAGGCTCACGCCAGTCAAATCGATGTGTCGCGACATGAAGGCCACTTCGCTGCCCCAGAGCTTGAACGTGCTCGAGGACTCAGCGAGCGTCTCCAAGAACCATGCTCGCTGCGCGTCGCCCATCAGGTTCTCGCTCTGGCCGCCGCTTTCCTCGAAGCGCCGCTTGGCCAGCGCCTCGAACGGTTGCAGGGCGACCATGTAGCGCGAGCCGATGCGCGAGAACTCGCTGGTCTTCAGCAGGCAATGGTAGGCATAGCCGCGCTCGAGCGCCGGATCGTCGAGCTCGATCGCAACCGGCTCGGCAAGCTCGAGCGCGACCAGCGCCTGGTTGATCCACACCGCGCTCAACTGGCCCGTCACCTTCTCCGCGCTGATGTCGAGCGCCTCGGCTCCCGCGCGCAGCGCCTCGGCGTAAACGCCGTCGGCGTAGCTGTCGACGTCCACGTAGGGCACCGCGTCGTCCGGCAGCGCGTCCGCCTGCTCCTGTAGCTGCTCTTGCGTGAGAAACACCACGCCCGGTGGCGCGTCCTCCGGCACTAGGTGGTCCGGACGAAAGCGGCGCAGATCGGTGACCACCAGCTGCAAGTGCCGACCGAACTCGAAGCTGCGATAGATGCCGAAATTGTCAGGGAAATGGTCGCTGGCGTCGAAACGCGCCGCCGGAGCGGTCTCGTAGTCGATCGGCATGTACTCGAACCAGGCTTGGTCGGCCGCCGCGCGGCGCTCGGCGGAGGTTTCGTCCCTGCGGCCGTCCTCGTAGGTCGCCACGTCGCCATGACAATCGTCGGAGAACTCGTGATCGTCCCAGATGGCGATGATCGGATGGCGCTCGTGGAGCGCCTGCAAGTCGCGATCGCTGCGGTATAGCTTGTACAGATCCCGGTAGTTCGAGAGAGAGCTTGCCGCCAGGAAATGGCGCTCGCCGCTGCGGACCTCGAGTGCCTCCTTGGGCGCGCTGAACGTCACTTGGCGCGCCTCGGTAGGCGTTTGAAACGAAGAGTCGCCGGTCGACTCGTAGACGTAATCGCCCAGGTGGAGCACGAAGTCGAGCTCCTGCTGCGACAGGTGCCGGTGCACGTGAAAGTACTTCCCTCCGTAGTCCTGACAGCACACCACGCCCAGCTTGATGCTCACGTCGTCGTCCTTCGCTGGAGCCGTGCGCGTGCGAGCCAGGCGCGTCTCGGCCCAGCCAATCGGCGACAGGTAGCGGAAACGATAGTAGTAGGTGGTGGCTGGCTCGAGCTTGCTGACGCGCACCCGCACGCAGTGATCGGCCTCGGCCAAGGCGACCACCTTCGAGGCGGCCTCCTCCAACTGAACCGCCTGCGTTTGCTCGGCGTCGAGCCACAGCTGCAGCGTGAGCGACAGGTTCTCGGTAGGCCGTGAGTCGTCGTATGCCCGCACCCACAGCACGACTCCGTCGGGGCGCGGGTCACCCGAGGCCACCGATTGCGGAAAGAAGGCGACACTTTCCGCCTCGGGCAGCGCCGAGCTATCGCCCCCCGAGCGGTAGCAAGCGCCGGGCAGGGCGCTCACGGCCACCAGCGACATCTTCAACAGGTCGCGGCGGCGCGGCAGTTGGCTCATATCAGGGACAGCTTAGCTCACGACTTCGACGACGTCGCGGCGGGGCCACGACCCTAGCTCACGACTTTGATGTTGAAACTCGCCGTTCCGAGTTGGCCCATCAGCCGCACCCACAGCGCCACGTAGCTTTCGATGCCGCGTGACGCCGTGATGTCGCCCAGGTCGAGCACGCTCCGCCAGCCGAACCATTCCTGGAGCAGCTTGCCAACCTGCTGCTTGGCCGCCGCGTCGTTGCCGCAGAGCAGCGCATGGTGGTCACCGCCGGCGACGCTCGAAGGGTCCACCATCACACTGGCCGTCACGTGGCTGAGCGCCTTGACCACCTTGCAGGTGGGCACGAGCCGCTGCGCCTGCTCGCCGAGCGAATCGGTGCCGCCGGTGAACAGGCTGGGGGGAAAGCCGTTGGAAAAATCGAGCGGGTTCGTAGTGTCGATCAACACCTTGCCGTCGAGGCCGGGCGCAGCGGCCTTCAGCACGTCGGCGCTGCCGCGCCCGGAGGTGCAGTTGAAGACCAGCTCCCCGAAGCTGGCGGACTCAGCGAACGTGTCGAGCGAAGCGCGCGGGCCAGCCTCACTCGCCCAGGCCAGAGCCTTTTCGTGTGTCGCGCTGCGCGAGCCCATCTTTACGTCGTGACCCAGCGAAACGAGCTTGCTGCCAATCGTCTGACCGACGCTACCTGTGCCCAGCACTGCAATCCTCATGGTGTACCTCGGGTCGCGGGCGACTTGACGGCTCCGAGCTACGGGGCACGCAAATCCCCATCCCACCAAGGCTAGGGCGCCGCAGCCCCGAACGGAAGGGGGGTCGTGATCGCGTGGCACCTTGACGCGTCGCTGGCGACGCAGGAAGGGTTTCCGCCATGCGGTTTCCCCTTCTGCTGTCCTCTTGCGCCTTCGGTTGCTTCTGTCTCGGTCTCTGTCTCCTGCCCACCGCCGGCTGCTCGAACGCCCCCCCGCCCCTCACGGCCCCGTCGGGCGAGCAGCCTGCCTACGCTGAAAGCTACCCGGCGCGAATTGGCACG
>DATDEV010000686.1:0-8742 GCA_036522995.1 Polyangiaceae bacterium | reverse complement strand
TGCGGCCACGCTTGCCCTGCCCCGCTCGGCAGCACACCCGTCTGCGACGAGGGCAGCTGCGCGGTGGCCTGTGACCTCGGCTACACGCTTTGCGAGGGTAGCTGTGTCAACGTCGAGAACGACCCGACCCGCTGTGGAGGCTGCAACGTGGCCTGCGACCTGGGGCAGGTGTGCGAGCAGAGCGCGTGCGCCAGCGGCTGCAGCGGTGGGCGCACCAACTGCAATGGCTCGTGCATGGACACCAGCTCCAGCGCGGTCAACTGCGGCGAATGCGGCATGGCCTGTCCGCAGCCGGCCAACTCCACCGCGACCTGCACCGATCGTGTCTGCGGCCTGACCTGCGTCGAGGGCTTCGATCTCTGCGGCGCGGCCTGCATCGACACGTCCGCGGACGCGCAGAACTGCGGCGGCTGCAACATCGTCTGTGATATGCCGAACAATGGCACCGCCGTCTGCGTCGATGCCAAGTGCAGCGCCGTCTGCGAGCAGGGCTTCGCGCTGTGCGGGACCGCTTGCGTGGACATCGCCGTCAGCCGAGCGCACTGCGGTGGCTGCGATAAGCCCTGCGCCACTGGCGAGGTCTGCGACGCCGGCAGCTGCAATACCAATTGCACCACGGGCACCAACTGCGCGGGGTCGTGCGTCGACACGCAGGCAGATCCAGCAAATTGCCTGGGCTGCGGCAACAAGTGCCCGTCCGTCGTCAACGGCTCGGCCGTGTGCACGGCCTCCGGCTGCGGCTTCGAGTGCGATGACGGTTTCAGTCCTTGCAACGGCGCCTGCATCAAGCTCGACGACATCGACAATTGCCGGGAGTGCGGCGTCAGTTGTGACTCTGCGCCCAACGCTAGCCCGATGTGCGGCGCCAGCGGCTGCACCATCAGCTGCAACGCCGGCTACGACACGTGCTCTGGGGATTGTGTGGACCTGGCCTCCGATCCCGACCACTGCGGCTCCTGTACCGGCGTGTGCTCGGCGAACCAGGTGTGCACGAGCGGTGTTTGCACCTCCACCTGTCCGTCGCCGACCGTCAACTGCGACGGCTCCTGCGTCAACCTGCTCACCAATCCGGCTCATTGTGGCGACTGCACGACGGGCTGCACGCCGCCCGCGAACTCCATGCCGGTGTGCGCGCAGGGTATTTGCGAGTTCGCTTGCACGCTGCCCTACATCAAGTGCGGCACGGGGTGCATCGACACCACCAGCGACCCGCTCAACTGCGGGCTATGCGGGACCGCCTGCCCGACCCTGCCCAACGCGATGCCCAGCTGCAGCGCTAGCCAGTGCCGCGTGACCTGCGACACGGGCTATTCGCTGTGCGGCAACAGATGCGTCGACACCGATATCGACAAGGTAAACTGCGGTCAGTGCGGCTTGAAGTGCAAGGGCAAAGAGGATTGCAACGCCGGCCAGTGCGAGTGAGCGGCCTCAGTAAGGCTGCAGCAAATCGGACGCCGGCGTCTGACGTGGTGCGGCGGCGCTGCTAGCAGGAGCGGGGCTGGCGCCCACAGCGGCGCCCTTGGGCCGCGGGGCGACGCCGGCTCGTGTTGGCGGCTGGCGCGAGGGTGTCCGTGCCGGCTCCGCCTGCTCGGGCTCCGCGGCGGCAGCTACCGGCGCTGGGGGTGACGCCGAAATGACAGCCAGCGTGGGGGCGGGCAGCGGCGTGACGAGCGGCGCGGCGGTGGGCGGCGGAGCTGCTTCGGGCGCTCGTCGCGAGAAGAGCAGTAGTAGCCCGATCACCAGCGCGACCAGCGTGGCGGCAGCCAGGCCGACCTTGTAGGCGCGTTTGCTGGGAGGGGCTGGCGCCGACGCGGCTGTGCTCGGCGTCACCGAAAGCGGGGTGGCGGCTGGCCGGGAGGCGTGCTGCGTTGGGGCGTTCGCCAGGTTGAGCTGAACGGCACGCAGACCGGAGGTCGGGTCGGGCCAGCTGTCGGGAATCGACGCGCGCGACGCGCGTGCGCCCGGAGGATCGGTCGCCGTGCGGGACAGCCACTTGGCAAGCGAGGAGCCACAAGCGTCCTCGCTCAGCCCAGCCTCGCTCAGCCAGCCTGCCAAGGCCTTGCCCATCTGTCCGAGCGATGGCCAGCGCTGCGCGGGATCCTTACTCATGCCGCGCGCCACGATCGCCGATAGCGCCGGGTCGGCCACCAGCAGCTCCTGCAGCGTGGGCGCCTCTTCCTCGACGATTTTGCGCAGCAGCGCGTTGTAGTTCTTGGATTCGAAGGGGGTGGCGCCGCTGAGCGCCTCGTACAAAACGATGGAGAACGACCAGACGTCACTGCGCAGATCGATGTTGTCCACCCCGCGAGCCTGCTCGGGTGACATGTACTCGGGGCTGCCCAGCACCACACCCACTTGGGTCAGCTGACTTTCGCCACTCTTGGCCTCCAGCTTGACGATGCCGAAGTCGACCAGCTTGGGCTGCAGCTGCCCGTCGTCGTCGACGATGAACACGTTGTCGGGTTTCACGTCACGGTGCACGAAGCCCTTGGCGTGAGCCGCGGACAGGCCGTCCGCGATCGGGAGCAGGAGCTGCACGGCGCGCGTCGCGGTCAGCCTGCCCTCGCGCTCGATCAAGCTCGCGAGCGTCTCGCCGATCAGCAGCTCCATCACGATGAACGGATCGCCGAGGCCGGTCTTGCCCACGTCGAACACCCGCACGATGGCCGGGTGGGAGAGCTGCGCCGCCGCTCGCGCCTCCTGCAGCAGCCGCCCGCTCAAGAGCTGTCGATCCAGGTCGGCGCGCAGCAGCTTGATCGCCACCGGCATGTCGATCGCCGTGTTGCGCGCCCGAAACACGGCACCCATGCCGCCTTGCCCCAGCAGCTCCTCGAGGGCGTATTTCCCCGCTACCACGTCGCCACTGGCGTAGCTCAAAGCCGTATCACGTACTTGGGATGTGGGGACTGCCGTCACGGCATCTCCGAATGAATCGCCATAGCACCGTTACGGCCCGCGACCCAGGGCGAGCCGGGCGTGCCCGACGCCGGGCCCATTTCTGGCTGGTCCCGAGCTGGGATTGGAACACCCAGTTTGGTAGTTGCAGCAATAGCAGAACCCGCCCGGGGGCGTGAGCCATCGGTCACCGCGCCAGCCGAGTCACTGCACGGACCTCATCAGTCACCGTGCCATCCGAGTCGTTGCACGGACCTCATCAGTCGCCGTGCCATCCGAGTCACTGCACGGACCTCAATCAGGTGTCGCTGAGCCAGCCCGAGCGCAGCGCATAACGGATCAAGTCGGCGCGGGTGCGCAGGTTCAGCTTGGACATGGCGCGAGCCTTGTACGTCTCCAGCGTGCGAGGGCTCAGGCCGAGCGCGCTCGCCATCTCCTTGGAGGTGAGTCCTTGCGCGATCAGCCGGATCACTTCCGCCTCCCGCTCGCTGAGGGTAGCGACGGCTGCGCCGCGCCCGGGTTGCTTGTGAGAGCCGGCGCTCACCAGCTGCCCTGCCATACTCGGATCGATGTACGTGTCACCGGCGGCGACGACCCGCACGGCGCGCACCAGCTCGCCGACGGCGCTGCGTTTGAGCACATAGCCGGTCGCGCCGGAGTCCAGCGCCATCCTGGCGACGGCCAGCTCTTCGTGGGCGGACAGCACCAGGATGCGCAGGGACGGGTCGCCCAGCAGCAAACGTCGCGTGGCTTCGGCTCCTCCGAGATTGGGCAGCGATACGTCCATGATCACGACGTCGATGGGCTGCTCGCCAGCCTTGCTGATCGCTTCCAAGCCGTCCTCGGCTTCGGCGACGACGCGCATGTCTTGCTCGGTGTCGAGCAGAGCCTTCACGCCCGCGCGCAAAATCGCGTGGTCGTCCACGAGCAGCACGCGAATGGCGCTGGCAAGATCGCCGACGGCATGCGCGTCGTCGCTCGCAGAGGTCAACTGTCGCCCGCGTTCGAGTTCATCGGCTTCCCTGTAACGTCCGTGTAGCGTGCCGCAGGCCTCGTCGCGAGGGAACCCCCGCTGAGCGTGATTCGTACTCTGGGTCGCTGCTCGGGCGCCCCGCGCCCGAAAGAAGCCACAAAAAACTGCTAAGCCTTGGTTTCGACGGCTGCGCGCAGCGCTGGAGGGCCTCGTCCCAGTGCAGGGAGCTTTGGGTCAAGGTACGAACTGACGTCGTGGAGGCGTTTGGCGTGCACCTGCCAAATGCGCCGTCGCCCGTCGCGCTGGCTGCGGATCACACCGGCTTGGGCCAGCGCATGCAGATGTTTGGTGATCGCCTGGCGCGTAATAGGTGAGCCAGCGCTGAGCCGAGTGATGGATTGCGGGCCGTGAGTGCACAGGCGCGCGACGATTTCGAGCCTCGTCGCGTCGCCCAGCGCGGCAAACAGGGGTGCGGCGCTGGCCAGCCTCGTGGCCGAGGCTGCTCGCGAGCGCGAGCTGCGGGCGGCGCTCAAGCGTCGCCCATGCGGGCCAGGTATTTGGAGATGAGCACGGCCTGCGCGCTCCAACCCTCGTCGTTGCTGGCAAAGGCCGTGGCACGCCGCTCGAGCGGAACCTGGTCGAAGCCCGATTCGGTGATGGTCAGCTCGATGGTGGCCTCGACCTCACGCAGCTCGAACGTGACCAGCGTCATTGGTTCATTGGCCGGGTCGGCCCTGGGATCGACGGCGTAGGGATGCCAGCGGAACGAAAACAGGCGCATGGGCTCGATGCGCTCGACCTGGCAGAAAAACGGGGCGCCTGCGTGCGGCTGCTGTGCCTAGGCGACCTCGGCGTCCACCTGCGTGGGGACGATGCGACCCGACAGGCCTTGGCCTGCGACGAACGGCCCGTCGAGCTCTACCCCGAACCAGGCTCCGAACTGCTTCGAGTCGGTGAGCGCGCTCCAGACTCGCTGACGCGAGGCCCGGAGCACGACCTGCTTTTGGATGCGATCAGTGCTGCTGGACATGTGCAACCTCTGGGTTGCTTGTTGCTTAGCGCCGGCTTCGGTAATGCGCAACCGTCAGGTTGCATGATCCAAGTTGCGCTCGACAACGGATCTACCAATGTCGCGCAAATCCAAGACTAGCTCGACCAGCTGCTCGGGCGTGATGGGCTTGGTCACGTGCAGATCGAAACCTGCGTCGATGGCGCGCTTGCGATCGCTGTCGCGCGCGTAAGCGCTGACGGCGCACGACGGTGGTGGCGGGCGGCCTTTTGCCCCATAGCGGGAAGCCACGCGAGTGATCAGCTCGAACCCGCTCAGAAGTGGCAGACCCAAGTCGCTCAGGATGACGTCGGGTTCGCTCTGCCCATCTAGAAGCGTGAGGGCCTCGGTTCCGGACGCTGCCACGAGCACCTCGGCACCCGCGTGAGCCAGAATCCGGCGCATGGCTTCCTGGCTGTGGGCGTCGTCCTCGATCAGCAGCACCCGTATGGCCCGCAGCGGAAGGGGCAGCGCTGCCGGAGTGCGGAGCGCGTCGAGAGCGTCGCTCAACGTCAGCGGTCGCCACGGCAGACGCACGCGAAACGTCGCCCCACGCCCCCGGCCGTCGCTGTGGGCCGAGATGGTGCCATCCTGGAGCTCGACCAACTGGCGGCTCAGCGCCAGGCCGATACCCAGGCCCATGTGCTGCCTGGTTTGACCCATGTCTCCCTGTCGAAAACGCTCGAACAGCTGCGGCATCAGCTCCGGGGTGATGCCTTCACCGTTGTCCGTCACCGCGAGCTCGAGCGTATCGTTGTGCTTGCGGACACGCACTTCGACGGCGCCGCCTTTGGGCGTGAATTTGATGGCGTTCGACAGCAAGTTCAGCAGCACTTGCTTGAGGCGGGCCGAATCGAGCAGGACCCGGCCGAGGTTGGCTTCGAGCTCCTGCCGGAGCGTGATGCGTTTGGCGTGGGCGATCGGCTTGACCGTCTCGATGGCGGCCGCGACGACTTCTGCAACGTCGGTGCTGGTCGCCGTGAGCACGAACTTGCCCGAGATCAGGCGCGTGAGATCCAGCAAGTCTTCGATCAAGCGCGATTGGCTTTTTGCGCTTTCGAGGATGGCGTCGAGGGCCCCGCCGAGCTCGCTCGGGGGCATGGCGCCGGAGCGCAGGGCTCCGGCCCAGAGCAGGATCGCGGCCAGCGGCGTGCGCAGCTCGTGGCTGAGGGTGGCCAGAAACTCGTCCTTCGCGCGGTTGGCCGATTCGGCCAGCGCGCGCGCTTCGTTGGCAGTCGCCAGCACCTCGCGCAGCTCGGCTTCGGCGTGGGCGCGTTCGATCGCCTCCCAGGTGCGCTCGGCGACCTCGTTAATCAGCGCGATCTCGTGCTGCGACCAGGTTCGCGGCCGTGTGTCGTGGACGCCGAAACCGGCGGGGCGTTTGCCTAGCTTGAGCAGAGGTACGGCGATGAGGGCGCGGATCAGGCCCATGCCATCGAAGGCGTTTTGACTGTCCAGCGTGCGCGCATCGGTGCGGCTATCTTCGACGACTACGGTCCGACCCAAGTTAAACGTTTCGATCAGTCCTCTGAAATCCTGCAGGCGCAGCCGTCCCTGTAGGCTATCGAGCGTGCCGTCCGTCCAATCGCGGGCCACGTAAAACCATTCACCTGCGGAGTCACTCACACCATACCAGCAGCGCGCCACCCTCAGGTACTTGCCGAGCGCCTCGGCAGTGGCCCCGGCAATCGCTTCGGCGTCGGTCAACCCGCGCAGCTGATCGCTCAAGGCTAGCAAGAATCCCTTGCGCTCGTCGCTCTCTTGCAGCTCGCGCTCACTGCGCTTCTGCTCGGTGATGTCGAGATCGTTGCCGATGATGCGCACCGCGCGCCGCGCCTCCCCCTCGCCCTCGAACTGCACCTGACCGAGCGTGAGCAGCCAGCGTTCGCCGTGGGGGGTGAGCGCACGGTGCTCGAAGCGGTACGCGCCGCTCGAGCCGGGCGTCATGGCCCCCGCGATCGTGGCCCTTACCAGCTCGCGATCGTCGGGGTGCACCACGCCACCGAGCATCGCAGCGCCGATGACATCGCCCGGAGGCAAACCGAGCATTTCCCGGAAGCGTGCGTTGACGCTGACCTGGTCATTGCGCAAGTCCCAGTCGAACATGCCGAGGCCCGTGGCCGCGACCGCCAGCATCATGCTGGCTCGCAGCGCAGCTTCGGATTCGCTGGTAGGTATCGACTCGCTCCGCTCCGTCATAGGCGACCCCGTTCCTCACAGTTGATATAGGCTGGTAATATAGGCTGGGGGGCTCTGCTATTCCTCGTCATAAGCGGGGCCCCGGAATGATACGTACGCAGTGGCTGTGGCGGCTGGCGGTGTGGAAACCGGCGTAAACTGACGAACGGCGGGCAGCCGCCGAGCGCTACCGCCAGCGACGGTGGCGCCGTAGGCCTGATCGCGGCTTACGAGGGAAGCGCAAGCTTTGCGCGCAAGCGTTTCGCGAGCGGCGCCGCGCCGTGCTGCAAGCCTGCTATTGGCGCCGTTTTCTGCGTTATTGGGGGTGGCATGCGGGCTGCAAGAGGCATCGCAGAGACGCTCACGATGTCGAAACCCCACTTGCCCGGTGTCGGTCGTGCCGCCGCCGCCCGAGGAGCTCGAAATTCCCGCCATCGAGCCAGCGTGTGTTCGTTGCGTCGCGGCCCGGCAAGCCAGCGCTGGCGCCCAGCTGTGGTGCGAACAGCACCGCGAACGGCACGGTCGGCGCCACACCTACTACCAACGTGATCGGATCGGCCGCGAAACGAACATGCCCCTCGTCGTCCGTGAAGGTTAGAAATTACGAGAGCTTCCCCATGACCAAAAGCATTCCCCGCATCAAGAAGTACATGACCAGCGACGTGCAGACCATCGGTGACGAACAGCCAATGTCCGTCGCGCATCGCATGATGCGCGAGCAGCACATTCGCCATCTGCCGGTCTTGCACCAGGGCAAGCTGATCGGTGTCGTCACCGATCGGGACCTGCGGCTGGTCGAAACACTGCGCGACGTGGATCCCAACGAGGTAGCAGTGAACGAAGCCATGACCTCGGAGGTGTTCACGGTGAGCCCAGACGCCTCGATCGACGAGGTCGTCCGCTCCATGGCCGCGAACAAATACGGCTCCGCAGTCGTGGTCGACCATGGACACGTAGTGGGCATCTTCACGACCGTCGATGCCTGCAATGCCTTTGCTGACTTGCTGTCGACTCGACTCGCCCCTTGAAGCCGGAGTCACCTCGCGTGGGCATTCCTCAGCTTTCGCCAGACGAGATCACCGTCGCTCGCCGCCACTTCGAGCGCGATGGCTATGTGCGGCTCGAGGGGGCCGTGCCGGCGGCTCGCCTGGCGGCGCTCGCGCGCGACATCCGGCACGCCTACCAGGACGAGCGGGACCGCCGCAGCTTGTTCGACGGTGGCGGCAACCTGAGCGGCCACCTGAATTGTTTTCCGGGTGAAGGCTCGCGCTTCGTTTGGGACGCACTGCGGACCAGCGGTGTAGCCGATTTCGTGCAGAGCTTGGCGGGCCAGCCGCTGCGCATGCCAAACATCGGCTGCAATCTCAATCTCCCCGGTAGTCATCCGCAGAACGAGCATATCGACGGCTATGCCGCCACACCGTTTTTGATCGTGAACGTCGCGGCCGTCGACACGACCCTGGACAATGGCGCGATGGAGATCTTGCCTCGCACGCACCGGCGCGCCTGGCAATACTGGGAGGTCGCCTTGCTCGGTCCACCCCGGCGTCGCCCCTTGTTACTGCAGGGCGACGCCATCGTGAGACTCTCCACGCTTTGGCACCGCGGCATGCCGAACGCATCGCTCGTGCCACGTCCGATGTTGGCG
>DATDEV010000685.1:0-6391 GCA_036522995.1 Polyangiaceae bacterium | reverse complement strand
CATCGGCGCAGAGACTGCGCGCCCGGGGCTCATGCGCGCAAACCTTGCGCCGTGGTCTCGCCCGCCACGGCGGGAGTGCGCAGCACTCGTACCACCAGCTCGCCGGCTAGCAGGGTGACGCACAGCGCGCCGAGCACGGCGCCCAGCTCGAGCCAGCTCAAGCGGCCGAGCCCGAGCGTGCGCCGGAGCGGCTCGAACAGCGCGCAGGCGGCTTGCAGCACGATCGATGCGGCAACGGCAGCGAGCACCCAGGGGTTGGTGTTGGGCCTGGCCCCGAGCCGTCGCGCCGGGAGCATACTCAGCACCTTGGCCACACCTTCGTAGATGAACACGGCCGACGCGGTGGCAAGGTTGGTGGCGCCGAGGCTCGGCAAGAGCAGCAGCAGCGAAAGCCCGAGCGCGCCCTTCACTAGCCCGTCCACGACCACGAAGCGCGTGCCCGCGGCGTCGAGCAAAGAGGCCTTGGGTGAGCGCGGACGTTCTTGCAGCGACGTGCTGTTGCGATCGAGCGCCAGTGCCAGGGCCGGCGGGCCATCGCCCAAGAAGTTGATCCACAAGACCTGCAGGGCGGTGAGCGGGATCAGCAGCGCGCCGTCCTGGTCGCGCAGGCCGAGCACGACCGAACCGAGCGCGGCGCCGACGATCAAGATCGCGAGCGCCACGTTGCTCGAGAAGCTGAAGCGGACGAAACTCTGCACGTTGGCGTAGATGCTGCGCCCCTCTTCGATGGCGGCGACGATGGTGGCGAAATGGTCGTCCAGCAGCACCAGATCGGCCACCTCGCGCGCCACGTCGCTGCCGCGCCCGCCCATGGCAATGCCGATGTCGGCGCGCTTGAGGGCGGGCGCGTCGTTGAGCCCGTCGCCGGTCATGGCCACGATCTCACCCTGGGCCTGGAGCCGCTCGATCAGGCGCAGCTTGTGCTCGGGCTGCATGCGCGCGAAGACTTGCGAGCTTGCCAGCAGCTCGTCCACGCGCGCGTCGGACTGAGCGAGCTCGTCACCCCGGACTGCCCGAGTTGCCTCGATGCCGACCGCGCGAGCCACGGCGCAGGCCGTTGCTGGATGATCGCCGGTGATCATCAGCACCCGAATGCCGGCCGCCTGGGCCGCCAGCACCGCGCCGCGCGCTTCGGGGCGAGGCTCGTCCCACAGCCGCGCGAGCCCCAGGAAGGTCAGGTGACGTTCGACAGCGCCGTCGCCTCGGGCAAATGCCAGCACCTTGAAGCCGGAGCTCGCCGCCTGGCTCGCGCGCTCGAGCCAGAGCGCCCGCTCGTTTTCGCTCAATTGACAGCGCGCCAGGATGGCCTCGGGCGCTCCCTTCAGGAACGACCGCTCCTGGCCGTCCCGGCCGAGCACGGTAGCGCGCATACAGCGCCAGCCACTGTCGAAGCCGTGGCTCGAGAGCCGGGGATAGGCCAGGCGCAGCGCGGCGACGTCGGTGCCTTGGCGCCGGGCGTGCTCGAGCAGCGCCACATCCAGGGGATCCCCCGCGCCGCCGGCGCCATCGGCGTCGTTGGCCAGGCACATGGCGCACAGCATGTCGCCTTCGTCGGCACTGGCCGGCTCGAGCTCCGAAACCTGCAGTTGATTGCGCGTCAAGGTGCCGGTCTTGTCGGTGGCGATCACGGTCACGGAGCCGAGCGCCTCGACGGCCGCGAGGCGCCGCACGACGGCTTTACGACGAGCCATACGCTGCACGCCCAGAGCCAGCGCCAGCGTCATCATGGTCGGCATGCCCTCCGGAATCACCGCCACGCCGAACGCGACGGCAAATAGCAGGATGGGCAAGGGGCGGTCGAAGCCTTCGACCGCGAAGGCGCCGACGACCAACGCGACGCACAGCACGCCAATCACCTTGGCCAGCTTCGTGCCCAGTCGATCGACGCGCTGTTCGAGCGGCGTCCGCGAGACGTCGATCGCCTGCAGCGATACGGCGATCTTGCCCATGGCGCTGCTTTCGCCGGTGCGCTCGACCTCGAGCAGCGCAGAGCCGTGGGCGATCAGCGTCCCGCTGTGAATGTGCTCACCCGCCGACTTCTCGATCGGCAAAGACTCGCCGGTGAGGACGGATTCGTCGACTCGCAGCGACTCCGGTTCGACTGCCACACCGTCGGCGGGGACTCGGTCGCCCGCCTCGAGCCGCACCAGGTCTCCCGGCACGATCTGCGAAGCGTCGATGCGTTGCAGCGCGCCGTCCCGTTTCACCCAGACCCGAGGTGCCCCGAGGCGTTTGAGCTCGGCCAGGGCTCGCTCGGAGCGATACTCCTGCAGCACGCCGAGCGCGGCATTGAGCACGATCACGCCCAAGATAGCCAGTGCCTCGAGCGGTATGCCCTCGGCGCCCGCGTAGATCCAGGCAGCCAGATCCAGGGCGAGGGCCAGCAAGAGCAGGTAGAGCAGGGCGCTCTTCAGCTGACTCAGCACGCGGCTCAGCAGCGAGCGCGGTGGCTGCTCGCGTAGCGCGTTCGGACCAAAGCGAGTCAAGGCGTCTCGAGCCTCGGTCGTGGTGAGTCCGCTGTGGATCGGGAGCAACTGCTGCACGGCATGGTCACTGCACCTACCGCGCCAGCGCTTTCGCGGCGGGCTTTGGAGCTGGGGCCAGCGCTGGACGCAAGACCTGCGTCTCGGCGCAGATATTTCGCAAGCTGCCGCCGGACTTGGCGGTGGCAGGCGCGCGAAGCACCGTGTTTGTCGTTGGCTGTTGCGCTGGCATTCCTCGTGCTTCTTGAGCAGGCATGATCATCTGCGGCATCGACTTTTCGGCAGGTAGCACCATCGCAGCGAGCGCAGCGGCAGCGCTCTGCGCGAAGCAAGACGATGAGCTTTTGCTCGTCACGGTCGTGCAATCCGACCAGCCGTCGGCCAAAGGCAGCGCCGAAATGCAGCTCGAGCACGAGGCAGCCGAGCTCCACCGCCGCTATCACATCGAAGTCGCGACGCGCGTGGCCCACGGCACGCCCGAAGTGGAGCTGCTCGAGCTGGCCCAGACCTCCCGCGCCCGGCTGCTGGTGGTGGGGGCGTCGGGCGGCTCGCGCTTGGCCCGACGTCTGGGCAGCGTGCCCGAGGGCTTGTGTCGCGCCAGCACGCTACCGGTCCTCATCGCGCGCAACGGCTCGGGCATCCAGGCCTGGAGCACCTCTGCGAAGCCGCTCAAGGTGCTGCTCGGCTCCGGGCTGGGTGACGCATCGGCCTGCGCGTTGCGTTACGTCGCTTCCTGGCCAGACATCGCGCTCACGCTCGCTCACGTGGCCTGGCCCTACGGTGAGCACTATCGGCTGGGCGTCGGGCAACCGATGCCGCTCGATCACCTGCGCCCCGAGGTGCATCGGCAATTGATCGGAGACCTTGGCCGCTGGGCAAGCGAGGCGCACGTAGGCCACACGACCAAGCTGGCCGTGATCCCCGGTTGGGGCAGGGTGGACGCGCATTTGGCGCAACTGGCTCACGAGAAAGAGGCGGACCTGCTGGTGGTCGGCAATCATCGACGTAACCTGGTCGAGCGCATCTGGCACGGGTCCATCTCGCGCAACGCCATCCACGAAGCCAGCTGCGACGTGCTGTGCGTTCCCATGCTCAGCGCGCCCTCGGCGCTGCGCTCGGCGCCGCAGAGCGTGGTGGTGCCGACGGACTTCTCGCTGCTGGCCGATCGCGCGGTCTCGGTCGGCTACTCATTGCTGGCCGGCGGCGGCGTCCTGCATCTGATCCACGTGGTGACCGATGCTCACGCCGACCGCGGGCTGCTGCTCGAACAGCTGAAAGCTCGTGTGCCCGCGCAAGCGGCGGAGCGCGGGCTGTGCACCGAGCTGAAGTTGATCGACGGCGCCAGTCCCTGGCTGACGATCTGGCAATATGCCAGCCGCGCCAACGCCGACCTGATCTGCCTGGGCAGCCACTCGCGCGACGCGAGCGCGAGCCTGGTGCTCGGCTCGCAGGCGCAGGCGCTGCTCCAGCACAGCCGGGTGCCGGTCGTGCTGGTCCCGCCGGATCGCGAGGGCTAGGTCGTGTCCCTAAATTGCTGGTCTCGCGTAAACGTGCCCGTGCCCGTGCCCGTGCCCGACGGTCCGTAAGTTACCGTCGGCGGATGAGGGCTGGTAGGCCGGGGTTTGTGGCGCGTGCCAGGCACGCGCGCGCCGCGGGCAGCGGCCCGCGCAGTCACGAGCCGACTCTTCTGAGTGCCCCCAGAAGGTCGGCTAGCCCCTGCGCGCCCAGCTGGGCGCGGCGCGCGCGGGCAAAGCCCGCGCCACAAACCTGGGCCTATCAAACAAACGGGCCCCACGACTCCTCACGGACCGTCGGGCACGGGCACGGGCACGTTTACGGGCACGCGCGAGCGATCCCAATTTTAGGGACACGCCCTAGCCCGCTGCCGCGTCTTGGCCTGGCTTTTGGGGGCGTGAGGGGTTATTACGCCCGAACCTGATGCCCATGACGCGCTTGCCGCCGAAGAAGGACGTCGCCCTGGCTCTCCTCGAACAGGCAACCGTCTTGGTCCATCTCGATCCGCGCGCCGCGCAGGTTCAAGTCCCGGAGTGGTTCAAGCGCCAGCCGCAGCTCGTGCTCCAGATTGGGCTCAACATGCCCAAGCCCATCCCCGACCTCAACGTCGACGATCAGGGCATCTCGTGCACGCTGAGCTTCAGCAACGCGCCGCATTTTTGCTTTCTGCCCTGGACCGCGGTGTACGCGCTGATCGGTGCCAGCGGACGCGGCATGGTCTGGCCCGACGACGTGCCCAAGGAGGTCGCCGGGCAGTATGTGGTCACGGCTCCGAAAGAGGAGCCGAAGCCGCGCCCGGCGCTGCGCACCGTCGAGCCGCAGCCGTCCGCCGATGAACAGGCCGCCAAGGCCGACGCGAAGAAGAAGAAGCGCGCGCGCAAGGCGAAGGAAGCCAAAGAGACCGAGAAGGTGGCGCGCGCCACCCGCGCCGCCAAGCCCAAGGCCGTCGCCCCCGAAAAGAGCGCGGACAAGAGCCGCACGCCGCGTGTCGCGCCAGCGCTCGCGCCTGCAGTAGCCGTGGCCCCGGGCGCCTCGTCGCCCCGTCGCTCGCCGAGCGCACAGAGCGGAGCGGGCTCCAAAAAGAAGCGCGAGCTGCCGCCTTACTTGCGCGTGGTCAAGTAGCGCCGCCCTGCGCGGCTCCTGCGCCAGCGCCGCCGTCCGCCCCGCCTCGTCCCGCGCCGCCGTCCGCGCCGGCTTGTCCCGCGCCGCCGTCCTGGCAGTGCCAGATCCCGCTGCTCGAGCTGCACTCGTAGCCTTCCACGCAGCCGACGCGCTCGAAGGAGCAGTCGCCGGGCAGGCAAATGCCGGAGCGGCCGCAAGTTTCATTCGTGCCACAATCACTCGGCTCGTCACAGCGCGCCTCGGCCAGGCGGCAGAGCCCGGCTTGGCTGTCGCAAGTCTCGCCGCTGAAGCAGTCCGAATCGTCCTGGCAGCCGGACTCGTCGCCGTAGAGTGGGCACCCGGAGAGAGCCGCCGTCAGCAGTAGCAGCGCCGCGCCAGCAACGGGGAAAGCCGATTTCTTCATCCGGGTTCCAAAACTCCCGAGCAAGGCTAGCAAAAGCCGGTAAGCTTTGCGCGCGTTCGAGCGCCGGGTGTGCCTGCGGGCCGGGCGCGTGACCAGACCGCCCCCAGCTCCTCATACATGGACGTCCGCTGTAATCGCTGTGGCACCGAGTACGAGTTCGACGACGCGCTGATCTCGGAGCGGGGGACGACCGTCAAATGCACCAACTGCGGCTTGCAGTTCAAGGTGTTCCCCAGCCACCACAGCGGGGGTCCCGAGCGCTGGGTGGTCCACACCGAACAGGGCCGCGAGCTGATCTTCACGACGCTGCGGGAGCTCCAGCGCGGCATTGCCGATCGCAAGGTCGGCCCGGGTGATCTGCTCACGCGGGGCCAAAATCCGCCGCGCCCCCTGAGCGCCATCGCCGAGCTCGAGCCCTTCTTCCAGAGCAGCCAGGGCAAGGCGACGCTCGTCGCCGGCGCCGGCACCGGGAGCCCCCCGGCCGCTGCCGTCGAACGCGTGCCGCGCACGCTGCACGGCGTGGCGCCGCCAGCCAACTCGCTACCCGCCTCGGGCATGGCCGATACGGAGCCGAACCCGTTCGTCGATGAGCTCGCCCCGGCCAGTGACGCGGTACCGACCGATCGCTTGGGGGTGCCCAGCGCCTCGCACATGCAGGCCGAGTCGGCGCCGCTCGACGAGCCGTTATCGACGACCTTGCCGGCTGCGGTCGCGCCGCCGCCTGCGCTGTCGGAGCTCGACCGGCTCGACGCCGCGGCTGCTGCGATCTCGAGCGGTGTGGCGGGCGTGCTGGCTCCGACGCCAGCACCACCGCAAGTGAGCGGCGTGCCCTTGTCGGGTACGTTGGAGGTCGAGGACTACGACAAGC
>DATDEV010000684.1:0-7651 GCA_036522995.1 Polyangiaceae bacterium | reverse complement strand
GTCGAGCTCGACGACGGAGCCCATGGCGCGCAGCGTTTGGCGCGCGATGATGTCCACCAGCTCGAGCTGCGCTTGGAAGCGCTCGAGCACCTCGGGCGCGTCAGCTCGCGGCGCGCGCGTACTGGAGGCTTTCGGGGACTCCATGCGAAGGCGAGATCTATCAAATCGGCGGGGCCCTGGGGTTTCGAAACAGGCGGAGCCATGACATAATTGCGGTCATGTTCCGTTGGGGACGAGCCTCTGTCGCCTACGCGCTCATCGCGCTCGGCGCGATTGCGCTCGCGAGCGGGCTCGATCGACCGTCACTCATCTCGTATCAGTCCCCCTGGCTGCCGCTCTCGGGCCTGGAGGCGCACGCCTTCAGCCTGGTGCTAGGCGGCGCCTTTGCCGCACTCGTCGTGCTGGGCACCCGGCTGCTGGTAGCAAATGTGGGCTGGGCCAGGGATCTCCACCGCGAGCTGAGGCCGCTGACGCTGCGGCTCGATGGGACCGGCATTCTGGTCATCGCTGGTCTGTCAGCGCTGGCGGAGGAGCTGGTGTTTCGCGGGCTCCTGCTGCCCTGGATCGGCGTTCTGCCCCAGGCGCTGCTGTTCGGTGTCGCGCACGCGCAGCTGAGCGGTCCCAGTCGCTGGGTGTGGGTGGCGTGGGCGACGGTGGTCGGCTTCGCGCTGGGCGCCATGTTCGAGCTGAGCGGGTCGCTGCTGGGCTCGATGCTGGCGCACGCTCTGATCAACGGGCTGAACCTGATGTACTTGAAGTCGCACGACACCGCCCCGCCGCGGAACTCGCTCGGAGGCCTGCTCGGCGGTGCCGGCGCGTCTCCTCCTCCCACCACCCGCTAAGCGCCAAGCCCAAGCCCCGCCAAGCACCAACCAGCAGAGCAATTGGGGCTGGGGCCCCAATTGCCACGAGACCGACATCCGGCCGAGCAGCCTAACCGGGCGCGCCGCGACGGCCCTGGTTCTGAGCTATTCTGCGCAGTAGCCCCCAACGCGCAATGCCCGCCATCGAGTCTGGTCACCCTGAGGACCGTCCCAGGGTTCTCGTCGTCGACGACGAAAAGTTCATCCGCGACATCATCGCGGACTTCCTCGGTATGGAAGGCTACATCGTGCGTACCGCCGAGGACGGCACCAGCGCGGTCACCGAGCTCGAGCGCGCGCGCTACGACATGGTGATAAGCGATCTGAAGATGCCCAAAATGGGCGGCCTCGATCTGCTGAAAGAGGTCGCGCGCGTCCATCCCGATACGCTCACGGTGATCATGACCGGCTTCGGCACGGTCGAGACCGCCATCGACGCGATGAAGCGCGGCGCCTACGACTACATCCTCAAACCGTTCAAGGTGGAGGAGATCGTGCACATCGTGCAGCGCGGTCTCGAGAAGCGACGCCTGTCGGCCGAGAACCTGCGCCTGCGCGAGGCACTGTCGCTGTACAAGGTGAGCGAGGCCATCGCCGCGAGTCTGTCGCTCGACGAGGTCGTCTCGACGCTGTCGGAGAGCGCGCTGTCAGAGGTGCGCAGCGATTTGGTGACGACGTGGCTGGCCGACGGCGAGGGCAATTTTGCGCTGCGCAGCTTGAACTTCAGCTCCTTGTTCGAAGAGGGTGAGGAGCTCGGAGAGCTCGACCCGGTCAAGGTGACCGAGCGGCTCGCCAGCGGCCCCATCATCGAGCACGGCGCCCGCGCCCGCGAGCTGTTCTCGGCCCATCCAGCGCGCCAGGTCGCCAGCATCATCATCGTGCCGCTCAAGATGCGCGATCGGCTGCTCGGGTTCGTGAGCACCGCGTCGCTCACCGCCAGCCGCCGCTTCGACGAGGGGCAGCGCAAGCTGCTGACCATCATCGCTTCGCGCGCCGCGGCAGCTATCGAAAATGCTCGTCTTTACGAAGACTTGCAGGCCACTTTCCAGCAGACGATCCAAAGCTTGGCGCGCACCATCGACAAAATGGACCGCTACACCAGCGGCCACTCCGAGCGCGTGGCGCGCTACGCGGTGAACCTGGCGCGCTGGCTCGGCCTGGACGAAGCTCAGATCGAGATCGTGCGGCACTCGGCGCTGATGCACGACATCGGCAAAATCGGCTGCGTGATGAACCTGAACAAGGCCGGCAAGCTCACCCAGTCCGAGTACGAGGTGTTCAAGCGCCATCCGGCATACGGGCGCGAGATCCTCGACCCGATCAAGTTCCTGGGTCCCGTGATTCCGGGCGTGCACTTGCACCATGAGCGCTGGGACGGCCGCGGCTACCCGCTCGGCCTGGCCGGTAAAGACATTCCGCTCATCGCGCGCATCATCTCGGTGGCCGATACCTACGACGCCATGACCAGCGACCGCGCCTACCGTCGCGCGCTGCCGCACGAGGTCACGGTCAGCGAAATCGAGCGCTGCTCCGGCACGCAGTTCGATCCAGATATTGCCGGCGTCTTCACCGAGCGCATCGAGCGGCTACGCGAAGAGCTGCGCGCGACCGGCCACGAACCGCCCGAATAGCGGCCATTCGCGGAGCCGTGGCGAGCGAGATTGTTTTACAGGAAGGGCAGAAGGACAGAAGGGTTGGGGGTGCCAAGGCGATCAGGCCCTTGCATTGGGCTGAGCGGAGCTGCACAACCGTTTGGCAGCAGCTCGTTCCGCGAATTTGCCGCAACGGCGCCTAAAAGCGCAACGCACTGGAGTTACGCCTTGGCGCCCCCTCTCTCGACCTTCCGTCCTTCTGATCTTCCTGTGAAAAGATCAGGGAGCCGCGCAGTGTGTTGCAGTGACGTCCACGTGTTCTTGCTGGCCGCCCAGCTGGGCGGCCGCGTTACGGGCGAGACTGGGCCTATCCCCCGATGACGACCCGTAGGCTGGACGGCTATTGGCTGGGTCGGCGAGAGTATCGCTCGTGCCTTTCGCTGCAGGAGTCGCTGCATGCGGCGCGCGCGGCGGGCGAGTGCGGCGATACGGTGCTGATGCTGGAGCATCCGGCCGTCATCACGCTGGGTCGGGGGGCGCACGCCGAGCATTTGCTGGCTTCGGCGGACAGGCGGGGGGAGCTGGGCGTGGAGGTGGTGGCGACGGGGCGAGGGGGTGACGTCACGCTGCATGCTCCGGGGCAGCTGGTTTGTTATCCGATCGTCGACCTCGGGCCCGAGCGCAAGGACGTGCGCCGCTACGTGCGCGACCTCACGGCCGTGATGCAGCAGGTGGCGCGCGGCGTGGGCATCGATAGCGGGCGCATCGAGGAGCACGTGGGGCTGTGGGCGAATCGCGAGTCACCCCGCCAGTTTCGCGGCGTGGAAGGGCCGGGCGATCTGGTGAAGCTGGGCGCCGTTGGCGTGCGCATCTCGCGCTGGGTGACGATGCACGGCTTTGCGCTGAACCTCAGCCCCGACATGCGGCTGTTCTCGTTGATCGTGCCCTGCGGCATCCGCGAGTACGGCGTGGCGTCGCTCGCCGAGCTGCTCGACGGGCCGGCGCCGAGCGTGGAGAGCGCGGCCCTTCAGGCCTTCGCGGCGCTCACGAACGTGCTGGGTGCAGATCCCGCGCTGTCGAGCTTCAGTGCCTCCGAGCCGCCGGCCACGATCAGCACGTTGGCGAACGGCGTGCGCTCGGAAGCGCCCTGAATCCTGCAGGGCAGGCCGGAGCGCTCGAGCAGCCCCATCAGCTCGCTGGCGGCTCGATACTGCGTAGCGCGCCCGCGATTGAGCCCGGTTTTGCGCGCGCACCACTCGAAGAAGCGCGTGACCGAGCTGCGCGCCGAAGGATCGGCGTCGAGCTCGCGCACCAGTAGCCGACCGCCCGGTGCGAGCGCGCCGAGCGCCGAGGCCAGCAGCGCATCCTGCTCGGCGAGCGGCAGGTAGTGCAGCACGTCGATGAGCAGGATGGTGTCGGCCGGCTCGAGCGCGGCGCCGGCCAGATCGCCCTCGCGAAAGCTGGCCTCGGGACCCGCAGCGCGCGCCACGTCGACCTTGCGCGCGTCCGAGTCGACCCCCGAGAGCTCACTGGCGCGCCCCAGCTCGAGCAAGAGCAGGCCCAGCTGACCGCGACCGCAGCCAAGATCCAGCACGCGCCCGAAGTGCCCGGGCAGCGCGGCGATCAAGCCGAACACCGGATCGACGGCCAGCTTACCCGCCACGTAGTAGCGATCGCCCGGTGCTGCAGGCGCGTAACGCGCCAGCGTGCGCTGGACTGCTAGCTGCAGCGCCGTGTCGGAGCGCGGGGCCACGTCGGTGGCGGCTCGGCGGCGTGACACGACCAGCCACGCCGCGCCAAAGCCCAGCAGCGCGAGCAGCGCCCCGAGCACGAGGCTGCCCAGGAGCAACTGCTGGGCAAAGCCCGCAGCCCCGGTCGCGCGCGCCTGCTCGACGTCGAAGCCCACGAATTGGCCCGTGCTCAGGTACGCGCCCAGCTCCACCTCGGTGAAGATCAGAAACGGCGCCACCAGCGGGTTGGAGATGTTGGCCGCCAGGTACGAGGTCACCGAGTCGAGACGCAGCGGCAGGCACACCGCCAGCACCAGCACCAGGTGCAGCCCGTAAACCGGCTGACAGCCGATGAAGAGCCCGATCGCCACGGCGCTGGCCGCCCGGAGCGCTGACCCGGGCGTGCCGCGCAAGCGCTGCCACAACCCGAGCAATAGCGATTTCACGTCGCCGGATGCTCCGAGCGCGCGCGCTGGGCTTCGGCCAGCTTGCGGTACATCTGCGCGCTCTTGTGGTCGCCATCGCGCGCGAGCACGGCCTCGAACTCGCTGATGGCCGCCTCGTACTCGCCAGCCGAAAGGTGCATCACGCCGAGCAGCAGCCGGGCTTGCCCGTAGTTGGGGTTGGCCTCGCGCGCGGCCTCGAGCTGCTCACGGGCACGCGTGGGTTGATTGGTGTCGCGGTAGAGCGTGGCGAGCTTCGTGCGCAGGTCGGCAAAGCTGGGGCAGAGAGCCACGGCGCGCTCGAGCTCGAGCACCGCCTCCAGCACCATGCCGGCGTCCTGATACGCCTGACTGATCTCGGCGTGCATATTGGCGATCTTGCCCTTGGCGAATGGGTCGGCCTTGGCCTGCCCGCCCGAGCCGCGGTGGCGGATCTGGCTGTAGATCTGGCGGGCAGCGTCGTACTTGCCGAGGTCATTGTAGGTGACCATCAGGTTGAGCTGCGCCTCGGTGTAGTTGGGGTTCAGGCTCACGGCCTTCTCGAAGTAGCGCTCGGCTTGAGAGAAATCGCCCTTGGAGTGCGCGATCACCCCGAGCATGTCGAAAACGTCCGCGAATCGATCGGTCACCGCCACGACCTGCCGCAGCAGGTACTCGGCCTTGTCGAGCTCACGCTTCTGATAGTGCTCGCGGCCCAAAAGCAGCAGCTGCTTGACGTGATCGTCCATGGCGCTGCGTATGGAACCCCAGAAGGTCTGGGGAAGTACAGCCTTGGGCGGCAAGAGACCCTGATTTGGGGGAAAAAGCCCACAGCTTGCCGCGCTGGGGGTTCCTTGCTACTTCGCCCCCGTGGCCTCACCGCCGGGCGCCGGTGGTTCCCGCTATGCCGGCCGCGTCGTCGACCCGGACGTGCGCGAGGACGGCGAGACGGAACCCCAAGTCGAGCTGAACAACCGTATCGGTTGGGTCGGCGACGCACCCGCCCGCGCGCCCGCCGACGCCGCGGATGCCGCGCGGAGTGAGCCGAGTGAGCCGAGTGAGCCGAGTGCGCCCGAAGTGAACGTCGCGTCCGACGCTGGAGCGGGCTTCGGGCAGGGCGCCGAACCGGGCGACGCTATCGGCTCCGACCCGTCGACCGCCGAAGCGCGGGCGGGTGGGCGCGGCGCCGAGGTGCGCGAGCGGCTGCTGGCCAAGGCGCGCGCCGCCGAGCAAGCTCAGGCGGCTACGAGCGCGCTCGACGAGGAGCTGGAAGCGATCGGCCGCCGCGGCGAGCAGGCTCCGGAGCCGGAGGAGCGCTTCCCACCACCGGAAACCATTGCGCGCCCGCCCTCGGCGCCGTTGCCTCCATCGACGCGCGACCTGTCGCCGACGCTCGTAGCGGTGTTTTCGACCCTGGTGGGCATGGTCACCATCGCGTCCATCACGGCGCTCTTCATCAGCCTCGAGACGCGCCTGCCCGAGCCGACCGCCACCTTGACAGGGCCGCCGTCGAGCGCGCAGCCGTCTCCAACCTCGGCGCCCGAGCCGAAGGCCAAAGCCAAGCGCCAGCGGCAAAAGCAGCCCGGCCCCTGGCGCCTCACCGACGCCAAGGGCGACGCGCGCTACCGCTTCATCGAAGGCAAGGTGGGCACCGACTCGTTCCTCAAGGCGCTGCAGGCCGCTGGTGCGCCCGAGGCCCAAGGCTACCGCGTGCTGGCCGCGATGCGCGGAGTCCTCGACCTCGACAAGTGCAAGAAGAGCGATCGCTTTCAGGCGCTGCTCGAGCGGGGCACGAACAAGCTCTTCGCGCTCGAATACCTGCCGGGCACCGAAGACGTTTACCAGGCCAAAGAGATCGACGGGCGGCTCACCGGCAGCAAGCTCGACCTGAAGATCGAGCGCGCGCAGGTCACCGGCGCGCTCAGCTTCGACGGCTCGAGCTTCGACAAGTCGGCAGAGCTGGCCGGCTTCGATCCAGGCCTGTCCAAGGTGGTCGCGCGGGCGCTGGACGGGCACATGGCGCTCGACGAGCTGGAGCGCGGCGACGTGCTGCGCGTGGTGGTGCAGGAAGTGACGGTGCTCGGCGAGTTCGCGCGCTACGCCGGGGTGGAGGCACTGGAGCTGCAGCGCGTCGACCCCAAGAAGACCCGTCTGCGCATCTACTACTCCGACGCGCCCAGCATTCGCGGCTACTACGACCACGACGGGCGCGCGCCGTTCGAGGGCGGCTGGCGCAAGCCGATCAAGGACGCGCCCCGAACCTCACCCTGGAACCCGCATCGTCTCAACCCGGTGTTGAAGAAGGTGATGCCTCACCAGGGCACCGACTTCGGCGCGCCGACCGGCACGCCGGTGGGCGCCGCTTCTTTCGGCACCATCAGCTTCATCGGCCCCGGCGGACCGGCAGGCAATCTGGTCAAGGTGATGCACCCGGGCGGCGTCGAGACCGGCTACGCGCATCTGTCGCGCTTCGCCGAAGGGCTGAAGCTCGGCGACAAGGTCAAGCGCTTGCAGCTGATCGGCTACGTGGGCAGCACCGGACGCTCGACGGGGCCGCACCTGCATTTCAGCGCCAGCCGTGACGGCAAGTACTTCGATCCGGAGACGCTGAACCTCGACGGCATGCGCAACTTGAACGCGCAGGAGCGCGAGGCGTTCAAGCCGATCCTGGCCAAGTACGATCCGATGCTCGACGCCATCCCGCAGCCGGAGCGCTACGCGCCGCTGGCGCCGCCAGTGACCGAGGCCGTAACGGCCGTCGCCGCAGCTCCTGCTGAGGCTGCGTCGGCTGCGGTCGCGGCAGGCGCGCACGACGACGAAGCCGTTGGCGACGTGGACGACGATGGCACGCCGCCGCCGCCCGGAGTGGCGCCACCGGGCGGCGCCGTGGCGCAGCCAGCCGCGCCCAAGACTGGCGGCTCCGCCGTGTACTTGACCGACAAAGAGCTGCTCGAAGCGCAAAGCGCGACGGACGACGGCGAAGTCGTCGAGTAACTCAGTACGCACCGCGCGCCCAGATCTTTTCACAGGAAGATCAGAAGGAC
>DATDEV010000683.1:0-15443 GCA_036522995.1 Polyangiaceae bacterium | reverse complement strand
CCGGTAAGCGCTTCTGCGCCTCCTGCGGGTACAACCTGGGGGCGCTCGCCGGAGCCGCTCCTTCGGCGCCGGCCGCCGCAGCCGCCGTGCCGACGCCGATCACGGCTGGCATCATTCTGACGGCGCTGCGTGCTGACGGCAGCGAAGCTGGCACGTTCCGCATGCCCGACGCGCCCGTCGTGTCGGTGGGCCGCGATACCGGCTCGATTTTCGCGGGCGACAGCTACCTGTCGCCACGTCACGCGACCTTCAGCAAGCGCGGCGGTCAGCTGTTCATTCGCGACGAAGGCTCGCTCAACGGCGTCTACCTCAAGGTGCGCCCCAACGAGCCCTGCCTGCTCGAGTTCGGCGATGTCTTCCGCATTGGCCAGGAAATCATTCGTTTCGAGGAGCTGCGCGGCCAGGGCAAGTCGCCCGACGGCGTCGAGCGTTTCGGCAGCCCTGCCAAGGGCTACATCGGTCGCCTCGCGCTGGTGATCGGCCGTGACACGACCGGCAACGCGTTTCCGGTGCCGGAGCGCGGCGTGCACTGCGGTCGCGAACGCGGCGACATTCTATTTTCGGAAGACGGCTACGTGTCGGGTCTGCACTGCCGCATCGCGCGCGGCCCGGATGGTCGCGTCTACCTGACCGACGTGGGCAGCTCGAACGGCACCTTCGTGCGCTTGCGCAGCGAGCGTGCCGTGGGCGGCACCGACATCCTGCTGATGGGCCAACAGCTGTTCCGCATCGACGCCTGACCCGCGACCGATGAAGCCGACGATTCGAGTCGTGGCCGCGGTGATCGCCGAAAGTGGCCGCTACCTCGTAACCCAGCGCCGGCCGACGGCGGTGTTGCCGCTACTTTGGGAGTTTCCCGGCGGCAAGGTGGAGGAGGGCGAGAGCGACGAGCAGGCCCTCAGTCGCGAGGTGCTCCACCGAGTGGGCGTCGAGATCAAGCCCGGCGCACAGATCAGCTCGGTGAGCCACGACTACGAGCACTACTCGGTCGAGTTGCACCTCTACGAGTGCCGGCTGACCCGCGGTGAGCCCAGCGCAGTGAACGTGCATCAGTTTCGTTGGGTGGGAAGCGACGAGTTCGACCGGCTGCCGTTCACGCCCGCGGACGAAGCCTCGATGACGAAATTGCTCGGCCTCGGCCCTTCGTAGGCCGCAACTGCGGCCCGCCCGGACCGAACGGGCGGCATGAGCTTTTGGCGTGGGGCGGTGGCCTGCCTGCTCGACGCACTGGCGCCGCCTGGGTGCCTCGCCTGCGACGCGGCGTGCGATGCTCCGCTGCTGTTCTGTCGCAGCTGCGGCGAGCCTGCCCGTCGCGCCGAGCAGCTCACGCTGACCGCCACGCGTCTGGAGCTGGTCGGGCCTTACCGTCCGCCGCTGTCGACGGCGATCGTGCGCTTCAAGTACCAGGGCAGACCGGAGCTGTCGCGACCCTTGTCGACGCTGCTTTTCCCGGCCATCCACGCGCTCGCCTTGCCAGATGACGCTGCGCTGGTGCCGGTGCCCATGCATCCGCGACGCCTGGCAGAGCGCGGCTACAATCAGGCTGCGCTGCTGGCCCAAGCCTTGTCTCGCGAAGCGCGCCGCAGCTGCCGGCCCCGACTGCTGCGGCGCGTGCGCGAAACGGAGCGTCAGGTCGGCAAGTCGCGCGCCGAGCGGCGCGACAACATGCGCGACCTCTTCGAGCTAGATCTGCGCCAGCGCCGTCCGGCGCGCGTCGTGCTCGTCGACGACGTCATCACGACAGGCTCCACGGTGCGTGCGTGTGCGCAAGCGCTCGCCGCTGGCGGGGTGGAGCTCACGGCGATAGTGGCACTGGCGCGCGCCGAGCCCGGCTAGCCAGCATCGCTAACTTCCGAGTAGTCTTGGTCAGGTGCGACGGCGCCTCAGCTGGCATACTCGCCGTAGCGTGCAGAGTCGCCCGTGACCGAGTCCCCGAAAACCCCGCAACGGCCTGCACCCGCGTCATCGAACGCCACGCCGGCAGCGAAGGCCGATCAGGTCGGCCCAAGCGCGCCCAAGCCGGCGGTGAGCGGTTCCGGACGGCCTCCTCCCCCGCCGCCGATTCGAGCTGCCACAGCCAAGCTCGCAGGCGTCACCGGCATGGCGCCTGCCGGGCCCGCCGCTCGCCCGCCGACCACGACCGCAGCATCGCCGCCGGGCGAGCCCAAAGCGCTGGTGCTGCCGCCTTCTTCACCGAACGCGACTGCCGGCGCCGCGCCGCTCACGCGCGAGCCGGCGCGCGACACCTTGGCGCCCTCCAGCTTCGGTTCGCTGAGCAGCGGCCAGGCGGCGCCCAGCGCTCCAGCGTCCGGGCCCACTCGGCAAGCGCGCGGGCCGCTCAACACGCTCGGCGATCTCGAAGGCGCCACCGCCACCGCCACGCTGCGACCCCCGGGCGCGGTTCCGCCACCTCCGCGCGCCTTGCCGATGCCGACGCCGGTGCTCGACGCCGGGCTCGAGCGCGGTAGCCTGCTCGACACGCCGCTGCCGGGCGTCCCGCTGGTCGGGCCAGCGTTCGTGGCGCAGGCTGCCGCCGAAGAGGCCGCGCTCGACTCGACACTCGACATGAGCTCGACGGCCTCGAAGCAGGCCCGTCAAGCCGCGCTGGTCGAGCAGACCCGTGCGCCGGTCGCCGCCGTCCCCGCGCCCGGCCTGTTCATCGCCGACGAGCCACTCGAGCCCCGCCCCAAGCAGCTCTCGTTGGTGAGCGAGCAGCGCCAGGCCCTGACGCGCCTGCGCGTCGTGATGCTGGTGCTGGTTGGACTGCTCTTGATGCTGGCCGGTGCGATGATCGTGCTGATTTTCCGGCGTTTGGAGGCGTTCCCACCGCTCGCCTCCAGCCCCGCGCCATCGGCCAGCGCGGCGCCGCTCCCACCAGGGTGTCGGCTGCTCGTCCCGCCGAGCCGAATCTCCGCGACCATCGAGCGCAGCGTGCCGATCAGCGCCTTCGCGCTCGCCGATGGTAGCGTCGCGCTCGGCATCGCCGACGGCAAGAGCACTGTCGCAGGCTGGCTCTACGACCCGGCGCTGGGCGAGCCCAAGCGCAAGCTCGAGCAGCCTGCCGGCAGCGGCGACGTGAGCCACGTCACCGCCAACGACCCGCTGCTGGCGGATCGCGCCAGTCCTGACTTCGCGTTCGGGCAAACGCTGACCCCTGGACTCGCATTCGGCGTGGGTCCGGCCGGCCTGTTGCGCCGCGGCGACGATGGCGCGAGCGGCATGGTCTGGCCGCTAGCCGGAGGCGTGCGCATCACGCCCCCGCGCGCGCTGGCTCGCGAGGGTGGCTATGTCATCACCTTCCGCCAAGGCGGCGCCGAGGGACAGGTGATGCTCGGCTGGCTGCTACCCGACGGCTCCGCGAAGAGCGAGCTGTTCGCGGTCACGGGCGCACCAAAAACGCTGGGCACACCTAGCGTGGCGCCCGCTGCCGGCCCCACCGAAGCGCTGGCGCTGTTCGCAGCGCGGGGCGACAAGTCGGAGCCGTACCGCATCTTCGCCGCCCGTGCTGCCTTCGGCGCCGCGCCCGCACCGGCGTTCGAGCTGCCGCTACCAGCCGAAGGCGGCGGCGCCATCGCACCCTCGCTGGTAGCGCTGCCGGGCGAGCGCTACCTGGTGCAGTGGACCGACGGCAACGTGGGAAATTACCAGGTGCAAACGCGCCTCCTCGACGCTCGACTCCAGCCTCTGGGCCCTGCTCTGCGCGTGTCAGCCAAAGGCGCCAACGCCGGCCAGGGCAGGCTGGTGCTCAGCGGCAGCACGGCGGTCTCTTTCTTCATTCAAACCACGGCTGGGCACGACGAGCTGTGGGGAGCGTCCCTCACGTGTCATTGAAGAAACTCTCTCTGATCCTGGCCCTGGCGCTGACGACTGGCTGTAGCGCGTTTGGCGGCAGCAGCACTACGGCGGTGGCGCGTGGCGAGTACTACTCGGCCGGCAAACCCGAGTTCGACAGCTTCTTCATCGACCTGCACGAGCTGCAGGTCGAGCTGCTGCTGGCGCCCGAAACGCCGCGCGCCACGCGCCAGAGCGTGACGCAAGCTGCGCAGCTGGGCACCGAAGCCTCGGACGCGAGCTTGAAGAGCCGGCTCGACCAGGAGCTGAAAAAGCTGGCGGCGCAGGGGCTGCGCATGCGGCTCGAAGTGCCCGAGGTGTCTAGCGCCAGCGACGCTTCTGCAACGCTCCACACCTCGGACAGCGCAACGAGCTCGACCTGGCGCACCAGCTTGCCGCGCGATGCCACGCGGCTGGTGCGCTCGCGCAACCGCATGTTCGCGATCCACGAGCAGCTCGAGCAGCTGAAGGTCGCTGGTATTCGGCTGGAAGGCAGCGTGGAACAAGCCTTCCGCGTCGACGGTCCTTGGAAACGCAGTGAAGTGACGCGCAACCTCGAGGACGGGCAAAAGGTGATCACGCTCATGACCGCGCGCGCCCGCGAGGTGGAGCAGCAGAGCAGCAAGCTGCTGGCGCTGCTCGCTGCTGCCGCCACCACCGACCCCAATCTGGGCAAAACCTCGGTCTATGCCAGCGCGCCCGCCCCCGAGCCGCCACCCCGTAAGGCGACCGGCAGGCGGCCGCCGCTCGCCAAAGCCTCTGGCTCGAAGCCGCCGCCGAGCTCCGCCAGCAAGCCGCCTGCCAACAAGCCCAGCACCGCCGCCAAACCGCGCGACGACGACGCCCCCGCTGCCAAGCCCGTGCAGGGCAACGCGCCGTCCGAAATCGAACCCTAAGCCAGGAATCAACAGGGAGGCGGGGAGGCGGGGAGCCCTGCTTTTTGGGGGCCGTGCGCTGCGCGGCACCGCCTAGCGCCGTCACGGCACCGCATGTTGCTGGGCAACCCGCACCAACAAAATCTCCCCGCCTCCCCGTCTCCCTGTTTTCTCGCTCGCGAGGCGTCTCAGTTGGCGACGCGCCGGTGTGCGGTCGTTACAGCAAACATTGCTCGAGCCGGTTGGCGTCGTCGGCTTTCATCGCACACTCGAAGCTGCGCCGTGACACCTGGCTCTGGCACTCACCGAAAGCTGGATCGAAAGCTGCCTTCTTGCGCGCCTCTTGTTGCACGCGCAGCACCTCGCCTGCGCTGGCCTTCGGTCGATCGTCACGCAACAGCAGCTCGACATAGTGGTCGAGCAGCAGCTGGCACTCGTTCTGCTCGAGCCGCGCACGGCAACCCACGACGAGCGGGGCGACGCACGCCAGCAGCACCCAGCGCCTCATCGGAAGCAGCTGTCCGTGATCTCTTCCGCCTTCTTGGCGGCCCGCACGCACTGCATGGCGGCGTCGGTGATGCGCCGGCCGACGCATTCCTTCAACTGCGATTCCTTGACCCAGCTCCGCGTGCGCTCGAGCTGCTCCTTGGCCGTCTCCGCATCGATGCCTACCGGGCTCGCCGCCAGCTCCAGCTTGGTCACTCGGTCGGCTATCTCCTGGCACTCCTGCGCGGTGGCGGGGTGCCCGCAGCCGATCGCCAGGGCGGCAGCCAGCCAGGTCAGAAGCAGCGAGCGACTTGAGCAAACAGGCATCGCCTTCGAGCTTTTGGTCCGCTTCAAAGCCTTTGGCAAGAGGAGGGGCCGGGCCTGCCGTCGACGAACGAAAAGGTGGGGCTGGTGCGGCCGGGGCCCCACCGACAACGAGCCAGTGCCCCCGCCGACCAGCGAGACAGCGGGCCTAGAACCGTCGAAATCTGGACGCCTGTGCAGGTGCTGCTACGTTCCAGGGAATGACGCAGAAGCGCCCTGCCGCTGCGGTCACCCCCGCCGTAACGCCGGAGCTCTTGCTACGGAAAGCAACCTTGGCGCGCTCGGCAGTCACGCGCGCCAAGTACGCGGAGCGCGGGCTCTCCTACGACGCCCCCCTCGACCACACGACGCGCGTGCTGCTGCTGCGCCAGCTCTACCTCTCGCACATGGAGGGCCGTCGCTTCGACGACGCCCTGGCCGTGGCGGAGCAAATGGTGGCCATCGCAGTGATGCCCGACGTGGCGCGCCAGGACGCAGCGCGCGCCTGCCTGGGCCTCGGCGACCGCGAAAAGGCCATCGAGCACCTGCGTATCGGTAGCCGTGTCAGTCCCCCGGCGCGGCGCGCCTTCCACCTCTGGACGCTGGGCAGCGTGCTCTATCTCGAGGGTCGCTATCAGGACGCCTGTGGTGCGCTGTCGCGCGCGGCGCGCTGGGGCACTCACGACAAGCCCCTCTATCTGGCTGGCCTGGGTCTGGCCAGGCTTGGCGCCGGCGAGCGAGTCACCGACCTGGCCGAGCTGCGCGAAAGACTGTCGGAGGCTCCTTGCGGCCAGGGCTACGGCCAGTTCGTGCTCGGCGAGCTGTGCTTCGAGCTCGAGGACTACGCGGGCGCCGCGCGCTACCTGCGCGCCTTTCTGAAACGAGTCACCGGCGGGCGGGTCGCGCTGCAGGTTTCCCTTTCCGGTGAAATCACGCGCGCCAGGAGCCTGGTGCGTCGCGCGTCCGGAAAGCTCAGGTAGAGTTGGGCGTGCTCTCACGGTTGCCTCGTCGCGCTTGGCCCTTGCTGCTGCTGCTGCTGCTGTGCTGGCCCGCCAGTGCCTGGGCCGCGCCGGACGACGCTTTCACCCGAGCTTTGGCGCGAGGGCCGTTGTACGCAGCTCTGGCGGCTCTGGTGGGCGGCCTGGGCGTTAGCCTCACGCCCTGCGTCTATCCGATGGTCGCAGTCACGGTGAGCGTCTTCGGCGCGCGACAGTCCAAGGGGCGGACCGAGGGGGTGCTGCTGTCGCTGGCGTTCGTGCTCGGCATCGCGGCCATGTTCGTGCCCATGGGCGTGATCGCCGGCATGACCGGCAGCTTCTTCGCCGCCGTGCTCCAAAACCGCTGGGTGGTCGTTGGCATCTCGGGTCTGTTCCTGTTGATGGCCGCCTCCATGTTCGGCGCCTTCGAGCTCACGCTGCCCTCGTCACTCACCAACAAGCTCGCCCAAATGGGCGGCATTGGCTACAAGGGCGCGTTCCTGCTGGGTCTGGTGTGCGGGCTGATCGCCGCGCCCTGTACCGGCCCCGTGCTCACCGGCATTCTGGTCTGGATCGCCAACACCAAGAACGCGACGCTGGGCGCGATGGCGATGGCGGCGTTCTCGCTCGGCCTGGGGGCGCCGTTCTTCGTGGTGGGCGCGTTTGCGGTTCAGTTGCCCAAGAGCGGGCACTGGATGGTGCACGTCAAAAGCGCGCTCGGCATCGTGCTGGTCGTGGTGGCCCTGTACTTCCTGAACAACAGCTTCGGGCTGTTCGACGCTGTGGTGCAGGGCTCGCTGGCGTTCATCGGAGCCGCGCTCTTGGCCGCCGTCCTGGGCGTGGTCATGGGCGCCGTGCACCGCGAGTTCGCCGAGCCAGGTTGGGGCGTGAAGCTCGCCAAGGGCGTCGGCATCACGCTCGCGAGCTTCGGGTCGCTGCTAGCCCTACTCGGGGCCATCAAGCCGGCCGAAGCCCTCGCCTGGGAGCGTCAGAACATCGAACAGGCTCTGATGCGCGCCAACACCGAGAAACGGCCGCTGGTGGTGGATTTCACGGCCGCTTGGTGCGTCGCATGCAAGGAGCTGGATAAACACACCTTTTCGGAGCCCAGCGTGGGCAAGGAATTGAGCCGCTTCGTCGCCGTGAAGGTCGACGCGACGAACGACGACGATCCGGTCGTGAAGGCGACCATGGAACGCTTCAAGGTCGTGGGCCTGCCCACGGTGGTGCTCTTCGACTCGCGCGGCAGCGAGGCTCTCCGCTACAACAGCTTCGTTTCAGCAGAAGAGTTTCTCAAATCGGTACGGCGCATCGACTGACGCCTGCCTTCGGTGTTCGCTCTGCAAACGTAGCGCTAAGGCTACCCCGAGGCGGAATGCTGCGCGGCTATTTGGTTTTTGCGATCCGCGAGCGCTCCGAGTCCGGAATCGCAAAGCTGCCGGATGAAGGCAGCCGTCGACCCAGCGTTTCGATGGCGCGGACGAGCACGTCGCGCGGCACCGGCTTGTCTAAAATGTCGGGCATCTCCCGAATCCGTTCGCGCCGGGCCACCACCGAGCAGAGCAGCGACGCACCGTAGCTGTCGCCGCTCAGCAGCAAGAAGCGCTCGGCCAGGTAGGGAAAGCGCCGGCGAACCTCCACGAACAGCTCCGGACCCGACATACCGGGCATCGAAACGTCGGAGGCCACCACGTCGAAGTGGCTGCCCTGCTCGAGACGCTCGAGCGCTTCGGCAGCGCTGCTGGTTGTCACCACGTCCAGCTCGCGCAGCATCCCTGCGGTGGCCCGCAGCACCAGCACCTGATCGTCGACCAGCAGCACGCGCAACCGACGCTGCGGGCTCCGCTGGTGCTCCAGGTCCAAATCCCAGGTATCGGCCTGGGCCCGGCGGGCGTTGCAAGCCGGGCAACGCCATTGTGGCTCGCTGCCCGCGCCCTCCAGCTGCGCGGTCCAACCGTGGCGCGCCAAGAGCACGAAGCCCCATTCGACCGCCGCCGAAGCATCACCACAGTCCGCGCACATCACGAAGGAGCCAGCCATGCGCATCGAGGCTGCAAGCGCTGGGCCGCGCCGAGCCTATGCCGGAGCACACAGCGGGGTGGCGTGTCGTATGGTGCGTTTAGGTCTTCACCCAGCGCTCGAGCGCTGCGAGCGCTCGAGCCACGTCTGGTTTCGCCTCTTCGAAGCCGCGCAGTGGATCGTCGATCTCGGCGGCGCGTACCGGCACACTCACGATGGTAAAGCGCGCCGGATCGAGCCCGGCGTGCAGCTCCTCCCAGGCGAGCGGCGTGGAGACTGTGGCGCCCGCGTGCGCGCGCACCGAATAGGGCGCCACGATCGTGCGCGATGTACCAGTCTGGCCGGTGTCGACGTAGACCCGGTCACCACGCTTGTCGATCTTGCGCTCCATCGTCGCGATTTGAGGGTGCTGGGCCGTCACGATGCGGCCCAGCAGCTCCACCAGCAGCTTGGCTGCCTCGAACGGAATGCCAGCACCGAGCGGCACCAGCACGTGCAGCCCACGCTGGCCGGAAGTCTTGGGAAAACCCGGTAGCCCCACGTCGTCGAGCACCTCGCGCAGCGTCAGGCCGAGCCGTACCGCGTCCGAGAAGGGCCGCTCACCGAGGTCGAAATCGATGGTCAAAAAGTCGCAGCTCCCCAGCGACTGCTCGCGGCACGCCAGCACGTGCAGCGGGATGCAACCGAGCTGCGCCAGGTAGACCAAGCCATCGTCGTCATCGACCAGAAACACGTTCTTGGGCGAGCGCTCGACCTCGTCGGTGTCTGCGATGTCGAGCCGCCGCATCCAGCTCGGGGTTCCCTCTGGCACGTTCCATTGGTAGAAGCTCTTGCCGGCGATGCCATCGGGGTGGCGGACGAGCACCAGCGGGCGTCCACGCAAGAACGGCAGCATGCGCGGCGCGATGCTGGCGTAGTACGAGCACAGGTCGAGCTTGGTGTAACCCGATTCCGGCCAGAACACCTTGTCCGGATTGGTGATGGTCACGCGCCCCGAGCCGAGGGACACGGCGGCGCCCGCCGGCTCCGGCTCGAGCAGCTCCGGCAGCGGCGCCACCTGGCACGCTTCAGGCTCGATATCGCTGCTTCGTCCCAAGAGCACGGGCGCGCGCAGCCGCCCGTCTTCGGTGAAGCCGAGGTAGCGCACCTGCACCACCAGCTCCGGCCGCACCCAGCGAGCGCGCACGCTACCCGGCTCAAGCGGCATCTCTCCGCGTCCCGGGTAGCCGGACTGTTCGAGTGGCAACAGCTCCTGCAGCAGCGCGCGCACGCCCTCTTCGGTGAGGCCGCTGCCGACGCGACCACGATACTCGAGCTCGCCACGGACGTAGCTGCCGAGGCAGAGTGCGCCCAAGTCGCGTGAGCCGCGTCCCGGCGCGTAGCCCACCACGACGAACGCGTCGTCGCGCTCGCACTTGAGCTTGACCCAGTCGTCGCTACGACGCGGCCCGGGCCGATACGGCGCCTGCTTGCGCTTGGCGACCACGCCCTCCAGCCTTTCGCGCCGGCACAGCTCGTAGAGCGCGCTGCCGTCGCCGTCGAGATGGTCCAGCACCCGCACCAGACCGCGCCCGCGCACCAGCTGGCTGAGCACGCGCTTGCGCTCGACCAGCGGCCAGCCCGTCAAGTCGCGCCCGTTCATGGCCAGCAGGTCGAACACCAGATACACGACCGGCACGCTGCTGCGAGCCAGCTCGATGTCGAGCGGCTTTTGAGCGTGGATGCGCGGCGCCAGGCGCTGGAAGCTCGGCTTGCCAGCCTCGTCGAAGGTCACGATCTCACCGTCCAGCAGCGCATGCTCGACCGGCAACAGCGACAGGGCGCGTGCGATTTCGGCGTAGCTGGCCGTCGCCGCGCGGCCGCTGCTGTAGCGCAGCGATGCTTGCCCAGCGCGCTTTTCGGCCAACATGCGCACGCCGTCGAGCTTGAGCTCGTAGAGGCGCTCCGGGTCGTTCAGGCTCGCGCCCTCGCTCGCGCACGGCATGGGCACCAGCCCCTGCGCGCTCGGCGCGGATTGCGGTGCGTGCGCGACGAGCGAGCTCAGTTCCTCTGCCAGCTCGGACTTACGTAAGTTCTCCTCCGCGGTCAGCCCCGAGAGCACGCCGCGCGGATCCTTGAGCAGCAGGTCGTCCGCGCTGGCGTAGGCGTCCTGCTTCTTGATCAGTAGCCACTCCGACTGCCCGCCTTCGCTCTTGCCCTTGCGCCCGCTGGTGCGCACCAGCGCGAAGGTGCCGCGCAGCTTGAAACCGGACAGCTCGAACTTGAGATCGCCGCGCTCGACCCCCTCCTCGGCCGACGTCTCCAGGTAGCGAATGCGCCCGGTGTCCCAAACGATCATCGAGCCGGCGCCGTAGTTGCCTTCCGGAATGACCGCCTCGAAGTCCAAATACTCGAGCGGATGGTTCTCGGTGTGCACCGCCAGCCGCTTGTCGAGCGGCTTGAGGCTCGGGCCGCGCGGCACCGCGAAGCTCAGCAGCGTGCCCGAGCATTCGATGCGCAGGTCGTAGTGCTCGCGCCGGGCCTGGTGCAGGTGACACACGAAGCGACCGGAGCGCGTGCTTCGCGTGCTGCCCTTGCGTTCAGCACTGAACGGCTCGGTGGTCTGGGCAGGGTCGCGCTTACTGCGATAGCGCGACAGCTCCCGAGGAGACTCACCCGAACTTTTCTTCAATTCGCGCTCCTTCCGCTAGCATAGCGCCATGCCCGCTCGCGCCGTGCTTTCCGGCACGATTTCCTTCGGATTGGTCTCGATTCCGGTCAAGTTTTTCACCGCTGCCTCCTCGGAGCAGGTGAGCTTCAACATGCTGCACAAGAAGTGCGGCGGCCGGCTCAAGATGCAGTTCCACTGCCCCACCGACAACGAGATCGTGGAGCGGTCGGACACGGTGAAAGGCTACGAGTACGCCAAGGGCCAGTACGTGCAGTTCACGGAAGAGGAGCTCAAGGCGCTCGAGACCGAGCGCGGCGGCTCGATCGAGATCACCGAGTTCGTGCCCGTCTCGAGCGTCGACCTGGCGCAGGTCGAGAAGAGCTACTACCTGGGCCCTGACAAGGGCGGCGACAAGGCCTACCGACTGCTGGGCGACGCCATGACGGCCAAGGGCCGCGTCGCCGTCGGCCGCTGGTCGGCGCGCGGCAAAGAACAGGTGGTGCTGGTGCGTCCCTACGGCAAGGACGGCCTGATCATCCACCAGCTGTTTTACGCCAACGAAGTGCGCGCCTTCAGCGAGATCGACACTGGAGCCACCTTCACCTTCACGGACAAGGAGCGCGAGCTCGCCCAGAAGCTGATCGAGGAGCTCGGCAGCGATACCTTCGACGCCACCAAGTACACCGACTCCTTCAGCGAGCGCGTGAAGGGCGCCGTGGAGCAGAAGGTCGCGGGCCAGGAAATCACCATCGCGCCCGAGGCTCCCAAAGCTCAGATCATCGACTTGTTCGAGGCGCTCAAGAAATCGCTGGCCGACGTCCAGGAAAAGGGCGGCCCGCTCGCCGGCCCCAAAAAGATCGAGCCCAAGGCCGAAGAGGCGGAAGCACCCGCCAAGAAGCCCCGCGCCAAAAAGGCGCAGTGACCCTGCGTAAGGCTCCCTGATTTCTTCACCGGGAGCTTGGGAGATCGGGAGTCGTGCGAGTTTTTGGGGGCGCCACGTCGTTGACGGGCGAGGCGCGTTTGTTGGCCCGGCTCGGGCGGGCGGCTTACGGCAGAAGGGCCAAAGGAGGCCACCATGAAAGCTCGTGCCGCAACGCTAGTAGTGATCGAGTTCGGAGCCAGCTGGCCTCGCTGGCTGAACCCGAGCGGCGACCGCGGTGACCTGGCAGTCGTGGCTCAACACTACGCCGGCCTGCCAACGGACTTGATCACCCAAGTCGCGATACGCGTCACACGCCTGCAGTCGCGGGGCTGGCAGCTCACCTCGATGGTGCTGGTCTCCAACGGCCGCGCGGACGCGCCCACCACGGCAGCGCGCTCCATCCTGGCGCGTGGGCTCTTGGCCCACTTGGCGGCATCGGGTGGCGGTAGCTTCGCGCTGAGCGTCGACGCCTATCTCGGTCGCCGCGCCGAGCACAACCTGACCTCGCTTGCCACGGCGCTCGGCCCCATCGCGCTGGCCAGCGGCGTCGCGCTACGCGTCGAGACCAGTGCCGCCAGCCAGCCGGGCGAGCCGGTCGCTGCCGCGCTCAGCGCCTGACGCGGAGCGACAGCGGTGCTATCCCGGCGCGCGTGAACGACGCGGCCGCCACCGACAGCGACCTGCCGGCGGCTCCCGCCGAGCTCGACGCCGAAACGCGCGCGGCGCTCGAGTGGCCTCAGCTGCTGGCCGTGCTGGGCAGCCTGTGTGTGAGCGCGCCGGGCAAGGCGCGCGCTCTGGCGCTGCACCCGGAGGCCGAGCTCGAGCCGGCGCGCCGGCGCAATCGCGTGCTCGCAGAGCTGCTCGACCTCGATCGACTCGGCCAGGCGCCCCCGGTCAGCGCGTTCCCAGACGTAGCGCCCGCGCTCGAGCGCGCCGCTCGCGGCGGCGTCGCCAGCGCCGCCGAGCTGTGGCAGGTGCGTGAGCTGCTGGAGCTAGCCGGCAGGTTGCGCGTGTTCGCGCGCGGTCAGCGTAACCTCCACCCCACGCTGAGCCAGACCGTCGATTCGCCCGCCGAGCTGTCGGGGCTGGAAGAAGATCTGAGCCGCGCGCTCGAGGCCGACGGCAGCGTAGCCGATCGGGCTTCGCCCGAGTTAGCTCGCGCCCGCAAGCGCGCTCGCGAGCTGCGCGAGGAGCTGAAGCGCAAGCTCGGTCAGCTGCTCGAACGCCACGCCGACGTGGTGCAAAGCGACTACTACACCGAGCGCGAGGGGCGCTACGTTTTGCCGGTGCGCTCCGACGCCCATCTGAGGGTGCCGGGTATCGTGCTCGGCTCGAGCGCGTCGGGCGCCACGCTGTTCGTCGAGCCAGAGGAGCTGACCGGCCTAGGCAATCAGCTGCGCATCCAGGAGGCCGAAGCGCTGCGCGAGGCCGCCAAGGTGCTGGCCCAGCTATCCGGCTACGTCGCCGCTGACGCCGAGGCCGTGCGCGCCGCGCAGCGCGCCTGCGAAGAAGCCGACCTTTTGGGGGCGCTCGCGCGCTTTGCCCGCCAGACGCGCTCGATCGTCGTCGAGCTCGCCGAGCAGCCGAAGCTCGAGCTGCGTGGTGCTCGGCACCCACTGCTGGCCCTGTCGACCCAGGCCGTGGTGCCGAACGACATCGCGGTCGAGGCCGGACGCGCGCTGGTGATCTCGGGACCCAACGCTGGCGGCAAAACCGTAGCGCTCAAGACGCTCGGGCTGATGGTGTGGATGGCCCGCGCCGGCATCCCGCTGCCACTGGAGCCCGAGTCGACCCTGGGCTGGTTCGACGACGTGTGGGCCGACATCGGCGACGAGCAGAGCATCGCGCGCTCGCTGTCGACCTTCAGCGCCCACGTGCAGCGGCTGCGGCTCCTGCTCGAGCGCGCCAACTCCGCCAGCCTGATCTTACTGGACGAGCTGGCCTCCGGCACCGACCCCGAAGAGGGGGCGGCGCTCGCAGCAGCCATGCTCGAGGCGCTGACCGCGCGAGGCGCCGCGGTGGCGGTCACCACGCACTACGAAAAGCTCAAGGAGCGAGCCGCGCACGAAGAGCAACTGCTGAATGCCTCGGTCAGCTACGACTTCGAGCGCATGGAGCCGACATTTCGTCTGACCATGGGCGTGCCGGGCGCCTCCAGCGCGCTCACCGTCGCGACGCGACATGGCTTACCGAGCAGCGTGGTAGCACGCGCCAAAGCGCTACTTCCGCAGCAATCGCTCGAGCGTGAGCGCGCGGTCGAGCGCCTGGAGCGCGAGCGACAAGCCTTCGAGCAGCAGCGCCTGGCGCTCGCGCGCGAGGCCGAGGAGCTGCGAAACCTGCGCGAGCGCACCGAGGCCGAGCACGAGCTCGAGCGGCAAGAGCTCGAGGCCGAGCTGGCACGCGAGACTTTGGCGCTCCGAGCCAACGTTTCCAAGGTGCGGGCCGAGCTGCTCGCCGCGCGCGAGCGCCTCAAGCGCGAAGCCCATGACCCCAAGGCGCTGCGCAGCATCGAGCGCGACCTGGGGCGAGCTGCGGTGCACGTCTCCATCGGCGGCTCGCTGCTCCCGCGCAGCGAGCCGCTGAGCGCCGCCAGCGCCTCCACCAGCTTCGCCACCTTCAAGAGCGGCGATACCGTGCGCGTGAGGTCGTCGGGGATGCTGGCCACCGTGCTCGACGCCGACGACAGCAAGCTGAGGCTCCAAGTCGGCTCCATCAAGCTGATTTTACGCAGTGAGGACGTCGAGGCGGCGCGCGCACCGAAGGCCGCCCACAAACCGGCGCCCAGTTACCGGCCGCGCGGTAAGTCGGCGCTGGCGGCGGCGCCCTTGCCGACTGCTGTGCGCAGCACCGAAAATACGCTCGATCTGCGCGGCGAACGCGTCGACGACGGATTGAGCAAAGTCGATGCTTTTCTCGACCGACTGCTCAATCAGGGCGAGCCGCTCGGCTTCGTGCTTCACGGACACGGCACGGGTGCGATGAAGCTAGCGGTGCGCGCTCATCTTCAGGCTTCCCGCTACGTTGAACAATCGCGCGCTGCTGACGCCGACTCCGGGGGCGATGCGTTCACCATCTTCTGGCTGCGGTGCTAGCGTGCCCTCCAGGGGCTGTGGCGCACGCACCGAGCGAATCAACAGGAAGGGTGGAAGAGTGGAAGGGTTGGGTTTGGTGTAGATGCGATCGACGCCGCTCGTTGACCTGACGCGACCACGCGTACTCAGCACCCCGGTTGGGGATGCTTCGCATCCCCAACGCGCCTTTCATCCTTCCCCCTTCCTGTTCAATCCCCTCGTCTGGGGCTGGGCAGGTGGGTGGAGGTGTTCGTGCCGGTTTGGGGACGATTTCGTTGGCCTTACGAAAATATGCTGAGGGACGTCTTG
>DATDEV010000682.1:0-18286 GCA_036522995.1 Polyangiaceae bacterium | reverse complement strand
GGCCAGAACTTGTTCAGCACGGTGCCGCCCGGCGTGTACACGGTGAGGAAGCGCTTGGCAGTGCTGGCGGCCTGCGCTTGCGCTTCCTGCGGGGCGCCCATGATCTCCAGCCAGGGCAAGGCGATAGCGATAGTGCCGGCGCCGCGCAGTAGTGTGCGCCGATCGAGCCGGGGCCGTTTGAGCACGTTCATTCCCGCACCGCCGGCAGGTAGAGGAACGCATCCGATTGAGTCAGCGCCAAGAGCAGCTCCTTGATGTTGTAGCCGGCGTCCTTGAACTTGGACTGCACGCTCTGCATGCTGCAGATTTCGTTTTCCTGGAGGGTGCGGCCGTAGCCAAAGTTCATCCACTGGGTGGCGAAACAGTCCTGGGCCCCCGGCGATTCGGAGATACGTTGCCCGAGCTCGGCGGCGCCGTTGAAAGGTGCCGCCAGCAGCGGACTCTCCCCGCTGGCATCGATGGTCACGCCGTTCTCCTGAGTGCGGTACTGGCCGATGACGTCGTAGTTTTCGAGCGCGTAGCCGATGCCGTCCATGCTCACGTGGCAGCCGCGACACACGGGATCCTTGGAGTGCTGGGTGAAGCGCTGACGCGCGGTCGCGGCGCTCTCCGGATCGGGGGGCGTGACCTTGGAAGCGATAGCGCCGGTCGGAAAGGGGATCGGAGTGCAGAGCAGCTTTTGCACCACGAACGAGCCACGCACGACGGGGTTCTCGTGGTTGGTATGGATCGGCCCGGCCAGCACCCCGGCCTGCGTGAGCAAACCGCGGCGAGGCGAAGCTGACATGTCGACCCAGCGGAAGCTCGCGCCCGTCACGCCCGGAACGCCGTAAAACGCTGCCAGCTCTTCGTTCAGGAAGCTGTGGCTCGCGGTCATCGCCATCGGCCAGCTGCCGGTCTGAGCACTGGGCGGGGCGCCAGGGCCTCCGCCGAAAATCAGATCCTCCAGGAACGTCTGCGTCTCCTCACGCATGAACGCGCCGAGCTGCGGGCTATAATCTGGGTACTTCACGGCGTCGCGCGCTAGCGAGCTGAGCTCGGAGATCGGCAGCAGCTTGTCGAAGAAGTGATGCACGACCTCGCGCGTGCGAGCGTGGTTCAGCAGGCGCTCGGCCTGCGCGCGCACCCCCTCCGGCGTGGACAGCGAGCCGGCGGCGGCAGCGGCGCGCAGCTGGTCGTCCGGCATCGAGGCCCAGTACAGGTACGAAAGGCGTGTAGCCATTTCGTACCCGGTCGGCTGCAGCAGGTGCGGCTTACCCGCGACTGGTGTGCCGAGCTCGGGCTTGTAGATGAGCTCGGGACTCTGGAGCACCGCCTCGATGACGGTGGCCAGGCTCGTCGGGAAGTCCGAGCTCGGGCGGACGCTCTGAAACAGCGCCAGGAAGCTATCGGTCTCGCCGGCGAGCACAGCGCGGCGCAGCGCCTTGGGCAGCAGCCCGTCGAGCACGGTGCGTACGCAGCTAGCCTCGCTGGCCGCGTCGCTGGTGGGCCCAATCTGCGCGGCGCATGGCGCGAGCGTCGCGATGCGAGCCGGCGCCGTGACCGCGGCTGCCACCGTTTCGGACACCAGTACGTACTGGTTGGCTAGCTCGCTGCCGACCGGCTGCGAATCAGCGTCGTTGCCGAAGCCGTTGCCGCTCAGCTCGCTGGGGAAGGCGTTACCTGGCGAGCTGGGGTCGTCGAGCAGATCGCGCAGCGTGTTGTTGTATTCGAAGACGGTTAGGCGCCGCATGGGAGCGCGCGGCGCGGGTGTGCTGACGCAGTCGGTGGGCTGGCTGATGGCGGGCCCGCCACCACCACCGCTGCTGCTGCTGCTGCTGCCGCTGCCGCTGCTGCCACCGGCGGTGCTCCCCGAGCCCGCAGCGCTTGCGGGCACCGCCCCATCTGGCGACCCCGTGACCATAGCGGTGCAACCGCCGGTCGAAAGCACCATCCAGGCTACCGAGAACGCGCCGCAGAGCGCTTCATTCAGCGGCGAAAAATTCAGCAGCGAAAAATTCAGCGGTCGCACGCGACGCGGCTTCATCGACATATGGAGTGGCGCACAACCCCCGAATCAGTTCACGATTTCGACGGGCCTCCCCGCGCCGGACGCTGATTGAGGGGCAAAGGACCTACACCTCGTTCGAGCAGACGCGCGACGCGACAGCCGCCGCCCTGCAGTCGTTGCAGCTTGGGGGCCCAATTGACGCCCGCAGGGCCGGATCGTGCGCCAAAACCGCCCCCTGGCGGGCCGAGTTGACGTGCGGCGGCGCATGATAGACTCACGGCCCCCGTGAAAGTTCGCCTGATCCGAGAACAACGCTTCGAGGCTGCGCACCGGCTGCCGAAGGTCCCGCCCGGCCACAAGTGCGCCCGGCTGCACGGCCATAGCTTCAAGGTCGAGCTGGTGGTGGCCGGAACTGTCAACCCGGAGACTGGCTGGTTCATCGACTACGGTGAGCTCGACGCTATCTGGCAACCACTGCACGACCAGCTCGACCACAACTACCTCAACGATGTGCCTGGCCTGGAAAATCCGACCAGCGAGAACCTGGCGCACTGGCTGTGGGACAAGCTGCGACCCGCCCTGCCCGCCCTCGAACGCATCATCGTGCACGAGACCTGCGACGCGCGCTGCGAGTACGAAGGAGGCTGAGCCGTGTTTGCCAAGACCGTAGAGCTTGCCGTGATCGTCTGCGCCGCTGTCGGCGTGTATGGCTTCGTCTCCACCGCCAAGGACTCCGAGCTTCGCCGCTCTTGCACCTCGCTGTGCGCGCTCCGCCCCGAATACGCCGCGCGCAACCGCATGGCACCCGACTTCGAGCTGCCGTCGATCAACGGCGGCAAGGTGAAGCTCTCGAGCTTTCGCGGCAAGACCGTGATCCTCAATTTTTGGACCAAGACCTGCCGGCCCTGCCTGGAAGAGATGCCGTCGATCGCCGACCTGGCCAAAGCGCTCAGGGCGCACCCCAACGTGGCGCTGGTCACGATCACGACCGACGAGAGCGCTAGCGACGCGCGCGACACCATGAAGTCGGTACTGGGCGGCGGCGACCCGCCCTTCGAGGTGCTGGTCGACTCCGAGAACGAGGTGGTGCGCGAGCTCTACGGCACCAAGCTGTTTCCCGAGACCTGGTTCATCGACGGCGAGGGCGTGATTCGCGCGCGCTTCGACGGCGGCCGCAGCTGGGCCAGCCCGCTCACGGTCGATCTGGCGGTGAGCTTGAGTAACCCGCTGGCGTGCGGCATCAATTTCGACGGCGGCAAGCCGCAGGGGCCGCTGGCAGGGCTGTGCGGCGACTTCACGCCGACCGTGGACTAGTAGGCCGCGGCATGAAGCAATTCGTCTGCCGCTGCGAGGACGTGACCTTGCACGAGCTGCTGCACGCGATCGGGCTGGGCCATCGCGACGTCGAATCGCTCAAGCGTTACACCGGTTTCGGCACCGGCTACTGCCAGGGCAAGTGGTGCCTGGCGACCTGCGCGCGCGTGCTCGCCGAGCAGGGCGGCGACCCTGGGCAGGGCATCACGCCGCGCCCGCCCTATCACCCCGTCTCGCTCGCCGAGCTGTCGGGCATCGATCCGGACTGGGGCTGAGGCTTGGGCATGGAGCGTCTCGAGAAGAAGCTACTGTCGGCGATGGCCAAGGCCTCGGCCGACTTTCGTCTGCTGGAGCCCGGGGACCGGGTGATGGTGGCGGTGAGCGGCGGCAAGGATTCGCACGCCATGCTCTACCTGCTGCGCGAGCTGCAGAAGCGCGCGCCCTTCGAGTTCTCGCTATTCGCGCTCAACGTCGATCAAGGCCACCCGGGCTTCCCGAGTCACGTCTTGCCCGAATATTTCGAGCGCGAAGGCTACGAGTATGTGATCGTGACCGAAGACACCTATTCGGTGGTCACCGAGAAGATCCCCGAAGGCAAGACCTACTGCTCGCTATGCTCGCGCCTGCGCCGCGGCATTCTCTACACCCAGGCTCAGAAGCTGGGCGCTACCAAGATCGCTCTCGGCCATCACCGCGACGACGTGATCGAGACCTTGATGCTCAACTTGCTCTACGCGGGCCAGCTCAAGGCCATGCCGGCGCGCCTGCGCTCCGACGACGGGCGCAACGTGGTGATCCGCCCGCTGGTTTATGCTGCCGAGACCGAGCTCAGCGCGCTGGCCGAGCTCAAGCAGTTTCCGATCATTCCCTGCGACCTGTGCGGCTCGCAGGACAACCTCAAGCGCAAGCAGGTCAAGCAGCTGCTCACGACGCTGAACGACGCCAACCCGACCGTGCGAGCCAACGTTTTCGCAGCGCTCGGTAACGTCAGGCCGTCGCACCTGTTCGACGTCGAGCTGCGCCGGGCCATGGGCGTGGACGAGGCGCTGGAAGAGGCGCCGGGCGCCGGCGGAGCGCCCAGCAACGTGATTCCGCTGTCTGCGCTGCGGCGCTAAGCTCTCGGAACCTCCGGCCGGCTCGGCTGTCGTACCGGAAGACGAGCGCCGTGACGATGCCCTTTGCCCGCAGCTTGCCGGCCCTCGCCGTTTCGCTGGCGCTGCACTGCTCGCTGTCGCTCGTGCCGCGCGCGATCGGGCTGCTCGAGCGAGCGCTGGGCCTCGACGTGCCGGCGTCGGAAACGGTCGCCATGACGGGCAGCTCGCTGGAAACCGACGCCCCCACGCCCGATCGCGCGGCTTCAGCCTCGGCCCCGGATAGCGAGATCGAGGTGGAGTCGTCGCTCGACCCGCTCCCCGAAGCGCCGCCCGCCGTGCCCGCCGTCACCCCCGAGAGCGAGAGCGCGTCCGCAGCCCTGCCCCCGAAAGCTCCTCCGGTCGCGCGGCCCGCGACCACCCAGCCTCGGCGCTCATCCCCGAAGCCCCGCGCCGCATCCGCTCCGCGCGCGCCCAGTGCGCCCGCGGCGGGCTCGGTCTCCGCTCCCGGCGCGCCCGCGGCAGGCACCTTCGGCGCCGAGGGCCTGGCGCCCGGCGTGCGCCGGCTCGGCTACGCCTTCACGCGCGCCATTCCGGTCGCGACTCCGGCTGACCCGTCGTGGCGCGAGCTACCGCCAGGCCTGGTGGGCACGATTCGGATTCAGCTTGCGGTGGACGACGACGGCCGGCTCGGCAAGCTCGAGCTGTGGCAGGCCAGACCCGGCGAGCCACCACCGCCCGCGGCGCTGCTGCGCATGGTGGAGCGCACACTGCTGCTGCTCCGCGCCGGGCAGTTCGCACTGTCGGGCTCGAACCGAGCGGGCCGCGAGCGCCTGACGATCGAGGTGCACCTGCGCGACGAGAGCGCCGACGACGAGCCGACGCAGGAGGTCGTGCAGAAGAAGTTCGACGGCGCCGCGCCGGGCCACCCCGGCAAGGCGTTCTTTCGCTACGGCACGGGCCGCGTGTTCGAGGCCAAGGTCACGACGACGCCGGCGCCAAATTGAGGCGGCGCTGCTTGAGACGCTCGGGTGCGATGGGCGCCACCGCCTCGGCGTAGCCGCGACCATCGGGGCTGTGACCGAGCGCCTGGAATTCGGCCCGATAGCGCGCGAAATGTCCGCCAGCCAGGACTGCCCGGTAGAGCGCCAAGGCTTCGGGCACACCGCCCTGCGCGAGCACGTATTCGACCCAAGCCCATTTGGCGCTGACCGCGCGCACGTCGGCCCGACCGCGCAGCCCCTTCCGCAAGCGCTCCAGCCGCGACTCCACGGTGCGAATGCCCGCGTAAGGCATGCGGTCGAGCGGCGTGTTGCGCTTGGCACAGAACGGCGCCACGCCGAGCGCGATCGGAATCGTTTTGGAGAGCTCACCCACGAAGCGCACGCACTCGTCGATGTCCTCGTCGGCCTCGCCCGGCAGGCCCACCATCAAGTACAGCTTGAGCCGATCGTAGCCGTGGCGCCGCGCGTTATCCGCCGCCACCTGGTAGTGCGGCTCGCGGCCGCGGCGCTCGATCAGGTTGCGCATGCGCTCGCTCGGCCCATCGAGCGCCGTGGTGAGCGTGCGGTAGCCGGCGCGACGCAGCGCCGCCACGAACTCGTCCTTCAGCTTGTCGGGGCGCAGGCTCGACAGCCCCACCTCGGCTCCGCGATCGGCCAGAGCGTTGACGATTTCGGTGATTTTCGGGTGATCGCTGACCGCCGCGCCGACCAGGCCCACGCGCTTGTACTCTTCCGGGATCGCGGCCAGCACGACCTCCTGGGGCACGATGCGCATCCCGCCATTGGTCGAGCGGCGCATCACGCAGTAGGTGCAGCCGCGCGAGCAGCCGCGCTCGGCCTCGAGCAGGAACATGTTGGAGAGCGCAGTGTGCGGCGTCACGATCGTGCTGGTGGCGGGCAACAGCGCGTCGTCGCAGGCCGCGATCTTTGCCAGCTGGTCGCCGTGGTGCTCGGGCACGAACACGTTCGGGTGCTCGGCCAGCGCAAGCAGGGCCGCCGCACGCGAGGGGCTGGCGCCGATGGTCTGCACCACCCACTCGACGACGCTCTCGCCCTCGCCCATCACGACCGCGTCGGCGAACGCCGCCAGCGGCAGCGGGTTCGAGAACGTGAGCGGCCCGCCAGCGAGCACGAACGGGGCATTCCCATCGCGCTCGCTGCGCCGCGCCGGAATGCCGGAAGCCTCGAGCATCCGCACCAGCCCCGCCAGCTCCAGCTCGTAGGCCACGCTGAAAGCCAGGATCGGAAAGTCGGACAGACCGCGCAGCGACTCGTAGGTGACCGGACGCTCGATGTCGCTACCGGCGCGCTCGGCGCCGTCGGGCAAGAACGCGCGCTCGGCGCACACGCCGGGCAGCTCCATGAGGGCGCGGTAGATGCGCTGGTAGCCGAGCGAGCTCATCCCGACGTGATAGGGGGACGGGTAGGCCAGAACGACCGTGAGGGGCGCCGACTTGACGATGCGCCCGCGCTCGTCGCCAAGACGAGTCGCGATCACGCGCCGGGTGGATTCTGGGAGCATCGTTTTGCCGAGTATATCCCTGCGCGACCGGCGCGCAGGCTTGGAGGCCGGCAAAGCCGGTCGGGCGCGGTAGTCCCAGGCGATTTCCCGAGGTAACCTGCCAGCCGCCCGTGAGCCACGACCCGCTCTTTTACGACTGGAGCTCCCAAGAAGGCTCGGCCTGGAGTGCTCGCCGCACCGAGCTCCTGGACGAGACCCTGCGCGATGGGCTTCAGAGCCCATCGGTCCGCAACCCGACCCTGGAGCAAAAGCTCGAAGGCCTGCGGTGTATGGCGCGCCTGGGAGTCAGCGCGGTCAATCTCGGCTTGCCTGCCGTGTCCCGCTCCGTGCGCGACGAAGCCGCGCTGATGCTGCGCACGATCCAGGAGGAGAAGCTCGGGCTGCTGCCGGTATGCGCCGGGCGAACGCTGGTCGGCGACGTCACGCCGATCTTGGACCTGGCCCAGACCTCCGGCATGGCGATCGAGGTCTCGGTGTTCGTCGGTGCCAGCCCGATTCGCTGGCGCGCCGAGGGTTGGGATCTGCAGCGCGTCTCCAAGCTCACGCGCGAGGCGGTGGGGCTGGCAGCGCGCGCAGGTTTGCCGGTCACGTTCGTGACCGAAGACACCACGCGCACCCCTCCTGAAACGCTGCGCCCGCTGTTCGAGCTCGCGCTCGAGCATGGCGCCACGCGACTTTGCCTGTGCGACACGGTGGGCGCAGCTTCCGCCGCAGGCACGCGGCGCCTGGTCGAGTTCGCGCAGCAGCTGATCGCGAGCGCTGGCAAACCGATCGGGCTCGATTGGCACGGCCATGACGACCGCGGCCTGGGCCTGGCCAACGCGCTGGCTGCGATCGAAGCGGGCGTCGGTCGGGTACACGCCACCGCGCTGGGCGTGGGCGAGCGCGTCGGCAACACGCCGCTCGAGCTTTTGGTGGCAAATCTGGCGCTGCTAGCGGGCCGCGAGCCCGACGCCGCCTCCCTGCGCGGCTACAGCGAGCACTTCGCTGGCGCGCTGGGCGTGAGCATCCCCGAGAATCATCCGCTAGTCGGGGCCAACGCTTTCCGCACTGCCACCGGAGTTCACGCCGCAGCCATCGTCAAGGCGCTGGTCCAAGGCGAAGCGCTGGCCGATCGCGTCTACAGCCTGGTGCCCGTGAGCCGCTTCGCCAGCGGTCACGACATCCGCATCGGCTACATGTCGGGCACGTCGAACGTCGTGCATTGGCTGCGCCGGCACAGCATCGAGCCCAGCGAGGCGCTGGTGTCACGCATTCTGGAGCGGGCGCGCTCTACCAATCGCGTGCTCCGCGACGACGAAGTGCTCGCGGTAGTCCACGCCCGCTGACACGACTCAGTCAGTCCTTGGCAAGAACAGATCGCGATCGGCGAGAGTAGCCAAAGCCTCACACGAAAACCGGCGAGGCCGGCGCCCACTTCCCTTCAGGTCGCTCAAGTCGCAAAGACCTGTCACCCCGCTTGCTCGCTCAAAGACGGTGCAGTCAGCAAGCAGCGACCCCGACCTGCCTGAGTAATGCTAGAACTCCTGCGTGAACGCGCCCCCCCCCGGCCGCCGCACTGCGCTCAGCCAGCTGGGCGGGGCGATCGAGCTCTGGGGCGAGGCCCAGGATGCCCAAGAGCTGCGCGGCGCCTTCGCGGTGGAAGCCACCGAAACGGCGGAGCTGCGCGACGTGCACGCCTTCCACAGCTATCCGGCGCGCATGCACCCCGAGACGGCGGCCCGGCTGATCGCAGGCCTGTCGCAGCCGGGCCACACCGTGCTCGACCCCTTCTGCGGCAGCGGCACGGTGCTAGTGGAAGCGCGGCGCCAGGGCCGCGTTGCCCGCGGCTACGACGTGAACCCGCTTTCGCGCGAGCTGAGCTGGTTGAAGACGCTCGGACCCGAGCCGGCCTTCGTGGAGGCGCTCGAGAACGCGGCCGCAGCCGTCGCCGCGCACGCCGACGAGCGCCGGCAGCGCAAGGCTGGTGCCACACAACGTTACGGCGAGGCGGATCGCGCTCAATTCGCTCCCCACGTTCTGCTCGAGCTCGATGGCTTGCGCGACGGCATTCAAAAGCTGGCGGACGAGCCACTGCGGCGCGCGGCGCTGCTGGTGCTGTCGGCGCTGCTCACCAAGGTCAGCCAGAAGGACGGCGACAGCTCGGACAAGGCCAGCAGCCCCAAGCGCGTCGCGCCCGGTTTTCCCAGCCGTTTCTTCGTCAAGAAAACCGCCGAGCTCGGCCGCCAGCTCACCCAGTACAGCGAAAGCTTGCCGCCAGGTGCCCCGCCTGCCAGCTGCACGCTGGCTGATGCGCGCCGCTTGCCGGGTCTGCCCGCCCGCTCGGTCAGCCTGGTGGTCTCGTCGCCGCCTTACCCGGGCGTCTACGACTACCTCACCCACCACGACGACCGCTTGCGCTGGCTGGGGCTGCCGGTGCGCGACTTCGAAAAGCTGGAGATCGGCTCGCGCCGCGAGCTGTCGCAGGAGAGCTTCGGCCCGGCGCTAGCTCGTTGGGAAAGCGATCTGGGCGCAACGCTGGACGCACTGGCACGCGCCTTGAGCAGCGGCGGCTGCGTGGTGCTGCTGATCGCCGACTCCACCCTGGCCCAGCGCCCGCTGTACGCCGAGCGCGTGGTCGAAAAGCTGGCGCCCACTGCGGGGCTTAGCCTCGCCGCGCGAGCTTCGCAAGCGCGGCCGCACTTTCATGCCGGGTCGCGCGATGCGTTCGCGGGAAAACCTCGCCGCGAGCACCTGCTGCTGCTGCGCGCGGCAGCGCCAGCTCAACGCGAGCGCTGAAGCCGACCCGACAGCAGGCCCAGCCCGACCGCCCAGGCCACGCCGATGCTGGCGTGGCCGAGCAGCAGGTGACCCAGGTGCACCGACGGACAATGCGCGTGCAGCACCAGGTTGGCTGCCAGACCCGCCACCGCGCCGGCCGCCACCAAACCCGCCAGCGGCACCGAATCGCGCCGCTCGCTGAGCCACCACCACAGCAGCAGCGGAATCACCAGCGCCGCGCCGTAGCCGAAGCAGGCGAAAGGCCCGCCCCAGCCGGTTACGCCCTCCCCCGCCTGCGCGCCGAGCGGAGCCAAAAGCGCAGCGAGCGCCGGCAGCGCGAGCCACAGCGGCAGCACCCAGCCCGCTCGGCTCGAGTCGAGCGGCGTGAGCGGCCCCCGCAAAAGCTTCCAAGCACCGGCCGCCAGCGCCGCGAACAACAAGGTCGCAATGCCCCAAAAGACTCCCGGCGAGTAGCTCGCGAAGTCGGGGCGGCGATTGGCCAGCAGCTGATAGGCCGTGAGCGTGACCGCCAGCACCAGCAGCGCCATCACACGCGTGGAGGTGGCTAGCGAACGCAGCCGCGCGCGCGGTCCGGTCTCGGCCTGCAGGTCGCGGCTGACCGCCTCGAACAGCTGCCCCGGCTCCGGCGCCGCGAGCTGCCCGAGCGCCAGCGCCCGCCCCAGCCGAGCGTCGCTCTCGAACAGCACTCGGCAGTGCGGGCACGCCTGCACGTGCGCGCTCACGGCGGGGCCGTCGGGGACGCGCCCGCTGGCGAAACCGCTGCGAATTTCAGCACATTCCAAGGCCGTTACTCCTCATATGCTGCGCGCCTTGCCTTGGTTACCGCGCTCGCCGAGCGCCTCGAGCGCGGGCCAATCGACACCGTCGCCCAGGGCCTGGCGCAGCCGCACGTAGCCGCGATGGGCTCGCACCTTTACCGCGCTCACACTTGCGCCCACCACCTGCGCCACTTCGGGAAACTCCAGCTCGTCGAACCAATGCAGCTCGATGACCTCACGCTGATCGGCGGGCAGGTCGGCCAGCACGCGCGCCAGGGTGCGCCGGGCCTCGACTCGGTCCGCGCCCAGCGTCCCCACGGCGGGCTCGACACCGGGCTCCGCGTCGAGCGAGCGCTCGGGCCGACGCTTCTTGCGCCGGAAGTACTCGCGCTTCAAGTTCATGGCGATGGTGAAGACCCAGGGCTTCAGCTTCTGCGTGACGTCGAAGTCCAGGCGCGCGCGGTGAAGCTGCAAGAAGGTCTGCTGCACCAGATCGCTGGCCTCTTCACGGACGTACAGCTCGCGCAACATGGCGCGCATCAGCAGCGGGGCATAGCGCTCGAAGAGCACCCGAAACGCGGCGGCGTCGCCGGCCACGTAGGCGCCCATCAGCTGCTCGTCGCTGCGCGAGTCGGACAAGTGTCGACACGCTAGGCATAAGCGTCGTCAGCCGCCAATCGCCAGTGCAGCGGCCGTGTGCTAGCGAGCGGATCATGCCTGCCGGAAACCGCCTGGCGCTGGAGACCAGCCCTTACCTCTTGCAGCACGCGCACAACCCGGTCGACTGGTACCCCTGGGGCGAGGAAGCGCTGGCCAGGGCCAAGGCCGAAGACAAGCCAATCCTGCTCAGCATCGGCTATGCCGCCTGCCACTGGTGCCACGTGATGGAGCGCGAGTCGTTCGAGAACACCGAGATCGCGGCGCTCATGAATGCTTCGTTCGTTTGCATCAAGGTCGACCGCGAAGAGCGACCCGACCTGGACGACATCTACATGAGCGCGACGGTGGCCATGTCCGGTAGCGGTGGCTGGCCGATGACCGTGTTCTCGACGCCTGAGCAGCAGCCGTTCTTCGCGGGCACCTACTTTCCGCCCGTGGACCGCTGGGGTCGCCCCGGCTTTCGCACGTTGCTGCAGAAGATCGCCGAGCTCTGGCGCAGCGAACGCGCGGAGCTGCTGGGCCAAGCAGCACGACTGACCGAGCACGTGCGCCAGCTTTCCGGGACGGGGCCGAGCGGCTCGCTGTCGCTCGACAGTCAGCAGGCGGCCGTGGCGCAGCTCGAGCAGAGCTTCGACACTCGCTACGGTGGCTTCGGCAAGGCGCCCAAGTTCCCCCCCTGCCAGAGCCTCGAGCTGCTGCTGCGCTTCACGCGCCGCACGGGCGACCAGCGCGCGCTCGACATGCTGCGCCGCACGCTCGACGGCATGAAGGCCGGCGGCATGTACGATCAGCTCGGCGGAGGCTTCGCGCGCTACTCCACCGACGAGCGCTGGCACGTGCCGCATTTCGAAAAGATGCTCTACGACAACGCGCAGCTGGCCCGGGTCTATACCGAGGCTTTCCAGCTCACGCGGGAGCCAGAATACGCGCGCATCGCCCGCGAGACGCTCGACTACGTGCTGCGCGAGATGCAAAGCCCGGAGGGCGGCTTCTATTCGGCCACCGACGCGGACAGCGAGGGCGTGGAAGGCAAGTTCTTCGTCTGGGAGCCGCACGAAGTCGAAGGGCTCCTGGGCGGCGAAGCTGCTGCTCATTTCAACGCCTACTACGACGTGACGCCCGAGGGGAATTGGGAGGGGCTGAACGTGCTCCGCGTGCAGCAGTCGCTCGAGACGGTGGCCGCGGAGCTCGGCATCCCGGTCGACGCACTGGCGAGCTCGCTCGAGCAGAGCCGGGCGGAGCTGTATCGAGCGCGCAGCGAGCGCACCCCACCGCTACTCGACGACAAGGTGCTCGTGTCCTGGAACGGCTTGATGATCGACGCGCTGGCGAGCGGAGCGCGCGTCTTTCCGGGGCGCGGCTACGCCGAGGCCGCCGAGAAAGCCGCTGACTTTCTACTCGAGCGACTGACGAGGCCCGACGGCGGGCTGTACCGCACCTACCGTGCAGGCAAAGCCCAGCTGCGAGCGTACCTGGAGGACTACGCCTACCTGGCGCAGGGCCTGATCAGCCTGTACGAGGCCTCGGGCAAGGAGCGCTACCTGAACGAGGCTGCGCGCTTGGCCGAGCGCCTGCAGCGCGACTTCGACGACCCCGCGGGCGGCCCCTTCTTCCAGACCGCCAGCGATCACGAGCCACTCATCGCTCGCGTGCGCGACGGGCACGACGGGGCCGTCCCCAACCCCAACGCCATCGCAGCGCACGCGCTATTTCGGCTGGCCCGCCACCTGGCCCGCCCAGAGTGGGAAGAGCGCGCTCGGCAGGCGCTGCGCGGCTACGCCCAGGCCATCGAGCGCTTGCCACGTGCCTTCGGCAGCAGCCTGAACGCGCTCGACTTCTGGAGCGAAGCCTCGCTCGAGCTGGTGCTGGTCGGTTCGCCCCAGACCGAGGGTTACGCGCCGCTGCTGGCCAGCATCGCCGAAAAGTACCTGCCCAATCGCATCGAAGCTCACGTCGATCCCGCGCATCCGCCTCGGCTTCCGCTGGCCGAAGGCAAGGGACTGCTCGAAGGCAAAGCTGCCCTCTACGTCTGCCGCAACTTCACCTGCCAGGCGCCGGTCACCACGCCACAGGCCGCCGCCGAGCTGCTGACCAGCCCTGGCCAGCGCCAAACCGCGCTCTGATCGACCCGCCCATGTTCCGCGAGCTCATCCGACGCCATGGTTTTGGCGCCCTGCTTCGCTCGCATGACTTCCGATCTCCCTGTGAATCTTGCAGGCTCCCGCGACGAGAGCCCAGGTTGGAAGCAGCCCAAGACGCCGACACGACGGTCAGCTCTTGGCGGCGTCCGGGCGGGCGCCGGGGGTGGCCGCGTCGGGAGTCGCTTCGGGGCCCAGCGAGGCGCGGGCGGGAGCCCTCGAGGCGGGCGGCATCGACGCGGGCGGCATCGACGCGGGCGGTGACGAGGGGCCTGGTGCCTGCGCGTTGGCGCGCTCCTTTTCGTCGAGGGCCGAGTTGGCTCGCTCGTACTGCGGCTGGTTCTGCTTCCACCACAGCGTGGCGCGCTCGTCCGTCCACGGCCGCTCGAACGGCAAGGCGCTGAGCGCGTCCGAAAGCTCGCGCGCCGTTTGCGGACGCTTGTTCGGGTTCTTCTCCAGGCACTGCATGATCACGGCCTCGAGACCGGGATGCACCGGCCGATCGACGCGCTTGGACGGCAGAATCGGCTTTTGATGGGCGTGCATGACCAGCATGTCGTGGCGCGTTTCGGCCTCGAACACGCGCTTGCCGGTGATCAGCCAGTATCCCACGCAGCCGAGCGCATACAGATCCGCCCGCGCATCGACCGGGGCCTGAAAGCGCACCATCTCCGGCGCCATCACGGCGGGCGTGCCGACGAACTGCTTTTCGTCCTCCAGCTCGTCCGACGTCAAGTGGCGGTCGAGCACGAGACCGAAGTCGAGAACCTTGACGAAGTCGTAGTCGCCGCCCACCGCACAGGCCAGGATGTTGGCCGGCTTGATGTCGCGGTGAACGAAGTTGCGTTCGTGAGCTTCGCGCAGCGAGTGACACACCTGCTTCATCAAGCTCACCACGCGCTCACCCGGCTGCGGCCCGTAGCGCTCGACGAGCGTCATCAGGTCGATGCCATCGAGCAGCTCCATCACGTAATAGAACGCGCCTTCGCGCGTGACGCCGAAGTCGTAGATCTGAATCGTGTGCGGAGAGCGTAGCGAAGCGGTGGTGCGCACCTCACGCGTGAACAGCCGCAAAAGCCGCTCGGAATCGGCGGGTCCATGATCGATCAGCACCTTGGGCCGGATCAGCTTCACGGCCGCCGGCCGACGCAGCATCCGGTGATTGGCGCGCCAGACCTCGGCCATGCCGCCCATGCCCAGCCGCTCCACCAGCTTGTAGCTGCCGACCTCGCGCGCCTTGACGATACCAGCCGTCAACTGGTGGACGGATTTGGAGATTTGCACCGCGACCAGCGCCGAGAGCAGTGGTGACGAGAGCACCACCACCAGCTCGCGCAGCGAGTAGTGGGCGTGCGCGCGCATCAACAACAGCCCGAACGGATCCATGGCCGCAGCCAGGAACATCACCGCCGCGGCCTTGCCGGGCACGCTGGGGATCAGCGCACCGAACGCCAGCAGTGGAATCACCACCGGCGACACCTGACGCAACAGCTCGCTACTGCTCGACGCCTGCGAGTGGCGCAGCACCCCGAGCGCGAGCGACACGGCAAACAGGTAGATGTTGCCCAGATCGGTGACGTTCTGCGCCGGCACCTTGGGCACCTTGGTCACGGCGAACAGCGCCAGGCTGAGCGCGATGCCCGCGATCGCTACCTTGAGCGCGATGCCGGCGACGGGGCCTAGCTCGTTCCAGCCCAGCAGCGCTAGCCAAACGAGGTAGGCCGCCGAAGTGCCCGCGCCGAACAAGGCGATGTTGCCCAGTCGGTGCACCGCTGCCACCAGCAGATTGCCCGAAAGCTGGCGGTTGGCGGCCCCGCGCACGGCCTCGGCGGCATTCCAGACGCTGAGGTCGAGCCGCTGAGGCTCGGCTTCGATCAGCTGTACGTCGTCGAGCTCGAGCCGGGGCAGATCGCCTTCGGGTTCGGGCCCAGCAGCCTTCGGAGCGCCCTTGGACGACACGCCGAGAGCATAGTCCAACGGGCTGCGGGGGCGGCAGCGCAATGTCGAGCCCAGGCCCGACCGCCGTAAGCTATGCGGTTTCGGCGTCGTCCGGCGCGAATACTTCGCTATCCAGCACGATCTGAACCTGACCCAGCTCGCCCTCTAGCTCGGCCACCGCGCCGTCCACGCCAGAAAGATCGCCCACCTTCGCCTGTCGCTCGCTGGCCTCGGCGATGCGTGACATGCGCACCGCGCCGAAGTTGCCGGAGGCGCCCTTGATGGCGTGAATCACGTTCAAGTAGGCGCGTTGATCGCGCGCCTTGCCGGCCAGGCCCAGCGCGACCAGTCGCCTCGCCACGTCATCCAGAAAGATGCGCGACAGCTCTTCGATGATCTGCGGGCTCCCAGCTTCCTCGGCCAGCTCGCGCAAGCGCGACAGATCGACGGCCGGCTCGCCAGGAGCGCGCGCGGGCAAGACATCGGGATCACTGCTGCGATCTTCACCGTCACCCGGTGGCTCCGAATCGATGCTGGGCAGCAGCCAGCGCAGCACTTTACGGCGCAAGCTGCCGAGCGAGAACGGCTTGGCCAGAAAGTCATCCATGCCCGCGGCCAGGCACGCGCGCCTGGCGCCCGAGACCGTACCGGCAGTAACCGCGACCACCGGCACGCGCCCCGCCCCCGACTCGAGCTGCCGAATCTGGCGCGTGGCTTCGAGCCCATCCATCTCCGGCATCTGGCAATCCATCAGCACCAGGTCGTAGCGGCCCGGCCGAAATAGCGCGACGGCCTCGCTACCCGAGCCCGCGACGTCGAGCCGACAGCCCATCGGATCCAGCACGTGCTCGATCAGCGCGCGGTTGAAGGCGTTGTCCTCCGCGAGCAGCACGCGGCGCCCGGACAGGATCGCCGATACGCGCGGAGCGGCCTTGAACTCGCCCGAGCTCGGCGGCGAGCTCTTGCCGATCTGGTGCGATTCGAGCAGGCGATCGACCACCTCGAGCAGCGCACGCCCGGAGCGATGCACGTTCTCGGCCGCCAGCCGCTGAGCGGTGTCGAGCTCGCTTTCCAGCAGCAGCTCGGTCGAACCGAGCACGTTGGTCATGGGCGTGCGCAGATCGTGGCTCAGGCGCCTCAGAATTTCGAGCGCCTCCCCTTCGAGCGTGCCCGGCTTGGGTGGCGGCCCGCCGCTACGGCTCAAGCAACGTCTCGCGACAGGTCGAGCGTGGCGATGCGCCGATACAGCGTGGCCCGGCCGATGCCGAGCAGCTTGGCCGCACGGCCAACGCTGCCGTGGGTCGCGCGCAGGGCGCGTTGAATTGCGCGCCGCTCCAGCTCGCGCAGCGGAACGATGTCTTCCTCGCTCGTCTCTTGATAGCGCGCGCCGCTCACGCCGTTGACGTGCACGGTCGGCAAGATCGTCGGCAGCGCCAGCTCACGAATGTCCGGTGGCAGGTCGGCCAGGCTGATCTCGTCGCTGCGACAGGCGAGCAGGCTGCGATGCACCACGTTCTTCAGCTCGCGCACGTTGCCCGGCCAGTGGTGGCGACCGAGCGCGCTCAGCGCCTCGGCCGAGACGCTATGCACCTCGCGCCCGACGTCCTTCGACAAGGAGCGCAGGAAGTGACCGACCAGCGTCGGAATGTCCTCCAGCCGCTCGCGCAGCGCCGGCAAGTGAATCGGGTACACCACGAGCCGGAAGTAGAGGTCTTCACGGAACCGCCCGGCCTCGACCTCGGCGCGCAGGTCACGATGCGTGGCGCAGACCATGCGCACGTCGATGGGAATCTCGCTCGAGCCGCCCACGCGCCGAATCGTCTTTTCCTGCAGCGTACGCAGCAGGCTGGCCTGGGTCTGCAGGCTCATCTCGCCCAGCTCGTCGAGGAGCAGAGTGCCGCCGTTGGCCTGTTCGAAGCAACCGCGCCGCATCTGGGTGGCGCCAGTGAAAGCTCCGCGTTCGTGCCCGAACAGCTCCGACTCCTGCAGCGACTCCGGGATGCCGGCGCAGTTGATGGCGACGAAGGGCCCGCGGCGCCGCGCGCTGCCGACGTGAATGGCGCGTGCCACCAGCTCCTTGCCAGTGCCCGACTCGCCCGACACGCACACCGCCACGTCGCTTTCGAGCACGCGCCGCACCTGCTGCGCCAGCTCGCGCATCGGCGGGCTCTTACCGACGATTGCGCCCAGCACCGAACGCTCGGTCAGCGCCGACTCCAAGCGTCGAACGTTCGACAGCAGCTCGCGACGCTCGTTGGCGCGATGCACGGCCAACAGCAGACGATCGCGATCGAGCGGCTTCGTCACGTAGTCGTAGGCGCCCGCTTGCATGGCGGCCACGGCGGTCTCGAGCTCGCGCTGTGCGGTGACGACGATGATGGGCAACTCGGCGTCACGCGCCTTCAGATGCTGAATCACCTTGATGCCCGTGACCTCGCCGAGCCCCAGGTCGACGCAAGCCAGCGCCGGCGCTTCGGCATCACCATCGAGAACGCTGCGCGCCGATTCGTGCTCGACCACCTGATAGCCCGCACGCTCCAGCCAGAAGCGCATCAAGCGCCGCGCCGTGGGGTCGTCGTCCACCACGGCCACACTCACCGGGCCGGGCGCTACTGATGCAGCAGTCTCTTCATCGCGCATTGCGCTCTTCAAAACGCACGATTTGGTCCCGGGTTTAGACGGCGTCGTCCGACAAGCTCATTTTGAGACCCCTGACGCCCTGATCGGCCTAGTTACAGTAGCAGCAGAACCAACGCAACCTACCGCTTTCACAGCGAATTATGGCTAGCGCCGAGGCGGCGGCGCCGGCCGCGGCGTTGGAACGAGTTTCGCTAATGGGTTAGCGCCTTGGCCGCTGCCTTTCGAAAACCCGCGTGCCGCGACCTCCCCTTCGAGCGCGGCATGCTGCGCGTCACCGGCGATACCCTGGAGGGGCCGCGCGAGACTGACGCCTTCGATGTCGTGGCGAGCCCCGGCGGGGACGTCGGCGTCGTGCTGCTGGACCTCCAGACTCGCCAGCCCAGCCCAAGGGAGTTTGCTCAAACCCTGATCAGCAAGGCAACCCAAGGCCTCGCGGAGGGAACCCCCCTG
>DATDEV010000681.1:0-2363 GCA_036522995.1 Polyangiaceae bacterium | reverse complement strand
CCGAGGACGACGCGCTCGAGCTGGTGCTGCGCGAGCTCCGCGGCATGGGCGCGGAAACGTTGCTCCAAGTCGGGGACATCGCGGACGGTCCCGGCGACGCCGAGCGCTGCATCGCCCTGCTGAAAGAGCACCGGGTGCTGTGCGTTCGGGGCAACCACGACCGCTGGCTCCTGGCGAATCAGCATCGGGACTTGCCTTATGCGCGGCCGCTCGCGGCGACCCCACCCAGCGTCACCGAGTTCTTGTCCCAGCTGCCGGCAACCCGCGAGTTTCGCTCTCCACGGGGGCACGTGCTGCTTTGCCATGGTCTGGGCAGCAACGACATGGCCGGCGTGCACCCCGACAGCAGCGTCCATGACATCTCTTCGAACGAGGAGCTGCAGCGCTTGATTCAGGAGCGACGCTACCGTTTCGTCATGAACGGGCACACGCATCGGTCCATGCTCCGCACCTTTGGTCCCGTCTCAATCGTGAACGCGGGCAGCCTGCTTCGAGATCACGATCGGGCGTTCACCCTCGTGGATTTGGAGCGGGGCGACTGGGTACGTTACCGCCACGTCGCGAATGCCCCACTGGGTGAAAACCTCGCGTCCTGGTTCGAAGACCGTCAAGCCTTGGCGGATTCGCCTTCCGAGCCTTTTAGAGAGCCGTCGCTGTGAACGGCGTTACGCGTTCTCTAGGCCTGCTCAGGCTCGAATTGTTGAGCGGCGCTCAAGTAACCGCGAGTTACAGTAACGCGGTCGTTCTCGCTGCAAAGATTTGTTGAGTGGCCACTCAAGGGGCTTGCGCGCCACGGCGCACCGTCCCATGTAGGCGACACGTTCGAGTCACCGAGCCGACAATCATGGACGGGTCTCTGCCTTCATCTGATGCATTCGCGCACGAGCTAGTGGCGCATACTGACGAAGTTTCCAAGAAGCTTCGTGGCGGCGTTTGGGAACGAAGCGAGGTGGCACGAACCACTTACGCGGCGATTCTGAGCGTCGGTCGCTGGCTGGCCGAGCACGGCATCACCCCCAATTCCCTGACCTACTGCGCGCTCGCCCTCGCAGTCGCCTCCGGCGTCGCCGCAGCTTTGGGGCTGTACCTGGCCGCGGCGGGCTGTCTTTTGGCGAGCGGCGCCTTCGACCTGCTGGACGGCATCGTGGCGCGGGCTGCGCACCTCAATACGCGGTTTGGGGCCCTGTTGGATTCCACGGTGGACCGCCTGGCGGACGCGCTTCCGCTCCTGGGCCTCGTCGTGGCCGGTTCGCAAAGCCCCTTGGCCTCGGCCGTCCTGGTCCTGGCCATGATGACCGGCTTCGCGGTTTCCTACGTGCGAGCCCGAGCGGAAGGTCTGGGCATCAGCCTGCCTCCCTTGTTCATGCGTCGGGCGGAGCGCCTCGTGCTGCTGCTCCTCGCGCTCGTGCTCGGCGCCATCGAGGTGCCTGGCTTCCCCAGCGAGGTGGCGATGTTGTCGGTCATCGGCGTCATGGCCTTGCTCAGCTTGGTCGCGGCCGTTTGGGCGCTGCGTGCCGCCTACGTCGCGCTCTCGGCGGACGAAGAGACTCGCGTCAGCGCCCCAGTAGCGCCGACGCCGAGTAGGCCATAGCGCCCGCCGCTATCCCGGCGAGCAGGTCGTCGGCCATGATACCCAAGCCGGGGGGCGAGAGCCGTTGCACGCTGTCGATCGGCCCTGGCTTGGTGATGTCCAGCACGCGAAATAACGCGAGCGCCAGCAACCGAACTCCGATACTGCTCCCGCTAACCATGCCCATGGCGATCAGCGTCCCCGCCACTTCGTCGATGACTACGTGCTGCGGGTCTTCGACCCCCTCCGCCTTGGCAACCTCGTTGGACGCCCAGATCCCCACCGCGGAGAGCGCGACCACGGCGACGGCGTGCGGCACGGGGCCGAGTGTGGCGAGCGCGAAGTGGAGCGGTATGGCTCCGATGGAGCCAACGGTACCGGGCGCCTTCGGCGAGCGGCCACAGCCGAACCAGGTCGCGAGCAGTCTTGCGGGGAGGGCCGCTTGAGCCATGGCCGGACCGTAACACGGGGCCCGCTACCGTCACGCCCTGGCTTGCTGCGGTACCGCCAGCTCATCTCTCGGCTGTTTCCGGTCGTCCCCCTGATTTACGTGCTGGCGATCGCCGGAATCGGCGATCTGCGCGTGGAGCACGTGGTGTTGGTGCTCGTGGTGGTGGGGCTGTCGGCTTTCGGTCCGAGGTCCCGCGCCTTCCTGGCCGACATCACGCCCTATGTGCTGGTGGCGCTCGGTTACGACCTGGTGCGCTACGCCCGGCGCGTGTTCGTCACGGCCGAGCGCGTCCACGCGTGCGGGCTCCGTGACCTGGAGCTCGCGGCCTTCTCGGTGTCGCCC
>DATDEV010000680.1:0-4804 GCA_036522995.1 Polyangiaceae bacterium | reverse complement strand
AGCGAAGCGATGAGTGTTGGTTTGTTGCAGGGATTTGGGGTCGGGGTTGGTGTTAGGCGGGTCTGTCTAAGGTGGCGTGGGGAGGCGGGGACAAGGGGGGAGGCGGTCAGCGGCACCGCTGCTCAGCGTGCGGTCAGGAGTCGAGGAGCTCGCGCAGTGCGGCGTCGATGAAGGCGCTGTCTTCGGGGACGCGATCGGGGCCGCCGGCGACGTGGCCGAGCTTGGAGTCGAGCACGCGCAGCTCGCCGCGCTGCAGGTGCTCGACCTCGATGCGGCTGTCCTCGACCGGGAAGTAGAGGTCGGTGCTGCTGGGCATGATGATGGCGCGGGCCTGGATGGCGCGCAGCGCGCGCGTCAGGTCGCCGCCGTAGCCGGGGCAGTCGGCGATGCTGGCGGCCTGCCAGCTGCCGAGCATGCAGAGCATGTCGTTGGCGTCGTAGCGCTGGTGGTCGTGCTCCCACGCCAAGAGCAGCTCCGCCGGCGATGCGTAGCCGCGCCGCCGGTACAGCCCTTCGCGAAAGAAGGCTTGGCTGTAGGCCCAACCTGCGTACACGCGCCCGAACGCGGCCAGGCCGCGCAGCGGCGGCGACTGGTAGTTGCCGCCAACAAAATCAGGGTCGGCGAGCAGCGCTGCTTTCACCCCTTCCAGGAACACCCAATTGTGCGGCGAGGTTCGCGCCGAGCCGCACACCGCCAGCAGGCGCTGCACCCGCTCGGGAAAGAGCGCGGCGTGATGATAGGCCTGCTGCGCTCCCATCGACCAGCCAAAGGCCAGCGCCAGCTTTTCGATGCCGAAGCGCTCGCGCAAGAGTCGCCAGTGAGCCTGCACGTTGTCCACCAGGCTCGGCTGCGGAAAGCGCGGGCCGCTCTGGGTCGGATGATTGCTGGGCGACGACGACAGGCCATTGCCGAATAGATTCGGAATCACCACGAACCAGCGCGCCGGATCGAGCGCACGACCCGACGCCACGAGCGGCAGGTTCTCGCGGTGCGTGCCGGTGTAGTAGGTGGGAAAGAGCACCACGTTGTCGCGCGCAGGCGCGAGCACGCCGCGCGTCACGTAGGCGAGCCTCGCCTGCCTGAGCACCTGTCCTGACTGCAGCGTCAGGTCGCCCAGCTCGAAGATTTCCGGCGTGTCCTGCATGCCCGCCTATGCCTAACATCACACAGGTTTCGTCCGGTGCTCCCGTTTCGCGTAGTGCCCACGTTCTGGCTCACTCGGGCCGTGCTGCTGCGTGGGCTCGGCCTGGTGTATGCGCTGGCGTTCCTGATTCTGGTGCGCCAGGGGCCGGCGCTGCTCGGCGAGCAGGGCATCCTGCCGGCGGCACGCTTCACCGAGCGCGTGGCGCAGCACCTGGGCTCACGCGCCGCCGGATTCTGGGAGCTGCCCAGCCTGTTCTGGATCTCGGCCAGCGACGTGTGGCTTGGCGTCGGCGCGTGGCTCGGCCTGCTCGGCGGGCTCTTGGCCTTGGCTGGGCTGGCCAACCTGCCACTCCTACTGCTGCTTTGGGCGCTGTACGTGTCGTTCACGCACGTCGGCCAGATCTTCTACGGCTACGGCTGGGACCTGCTGCTGTGCGAGGCGGGATTTCTGGCTGCCTTCCTGGCGCCAGCCTGGCGAGGGCGCGAGCTCGATGCGCGCTCACCGCCGCCGCTGGTCGTGATTGTGCTGTTTCGCTGGCTGCTGTTCCGCGTGATGTTCGGCGCGGGCCTGATCAAGCTGCGCGGCGACCCGTGCTGGACCGAGCTCACCTGCCTGGCTTACCACTACGAAACGCAGCCCAATCCGGGGCCGCTGAGCCCGCTGTTTCACGCCGCGCCGCTGTGGTTTCACCAGCTCGGCACGGCGTTCAATCACCTGGTCGAAGTGCTGGTGCCCTTCGGTGTATTCGGGCCCAAGGCGCTGCGCGCTGCGTGCGGCGCCCTGATCATCGTCTTTCAAGCCATCCTGATCCTGAGCGGCAACCTGTCGTTTTTGAACTGGCTCACGCTATTGCTGGCTTTTGCCTGCTTCGACGACGCTCAGCTACTGCGAGCCTTGCCTCGGCGGCTGCGCGCGCGGCTGGGCTCGCGCGTATCGAGCCTGAACGAAGCGGCGACGCTCTCGCGCCCCCGCCACTACGCGAGCGTGGCGCTGGCCATCGTGGTGGGAGTGCTGAGCATCAATCCAGTCTGGAATCTGCTGTCGCCGCGCCAGGCCATGAACGCCTCGTTCGAGCCGTTTGGGCTGGTCAACACCTATGGTGCTTTCGGCAGCGTGAGCCGTGAGCGCTACGAGCTGATCATCGAAGGCACCGACTCCCCCACCGCCCAAGGCGCAACCTGGCGAGAGTACGAATTGCCGTGCAAGCCCGGCCGCCTGGATCGCCGACCGTGCTGGATCACGCCCTACCACTACCGACTCGATTGGCAGCTGTGGTTCGTGCCCCTGTCGCCCGCACAGCAACAGCATTGGTTCCTGAGCCTCACGCAGCACCTGCTGCAAGGTGACCCGCGGACGCTGGCCTTGTTCGCCGAAAACCCGTTCCCCGATCGCCCGCCGCACCTGCTCCGCGCCACCTTCTATCGCTACCGCATGGCGCGCCTCTCCGAGCCCGTCTTCTGGCACCGCGAGCCCGCCGGCACCTACCTGCCCCCAAGGTCCCTGGCCGACTTCGGCAACGGCACTGCCAGTCACTGAACGCTTCCGAGAAAACAGGGAGGCGGGGAGGCGGGGAGGTTTGGTTGGTGTGTGCCGCGCGTTGCGCGAAGGCGCCGTCACGGTGGCTTGCGGCTTCGGGCGGTGCGAACCCCTAATTCTCGTTTCTGTCTGGTCCTCCCCGCCTCCCCGCCTCCCTGTTTTCTCGCCCGCGCAAGGGGACGCAGTACCGGACGGTGTTCGTGCCGGGGTGGGACCGGGGTCGTTGGCCTGCTCGAGCTTAGATGAACGTCAGGAACTGGCGGCGTTGTTCGTCGGAGACGGGGTAGAAGCTTCGTTCCCACTCGCGCAGCTTGTGGGAGAGGTAAATATCCCGGTAAAAGGCGCCGAAGGCCTGGGTCGAGACGACGTCTTCTTCGAAGGCCTCGAGCGCGTGCAGCAGCGTGCGCGGCAACAGCCCGATGCCTGCTTGCTTCAGCTCGCTGCGACCGCGACGGTACAGGTCGTCGTTCAGCGGCTCGCCTGGATCGAGCTCGCGCTCGATGCCGTCCAGACCGGCCGCCAGCGAGATCGCCGCTGCCAGGTAAGGATTGTTGGACATGTCGACGGCGCGATTCTCGACGCAGTAGCGATTGCCGGGCAGTCGCAGCATGGCGCTGCGGTTGTTCTTGCCCCAGGCGATCAGCACCGGCGCCCACGAAAAATCCGCCAGCTCGCCCTGCGCGATCAAGCCTTGATACGAGTTGTAGCTGGGGCAGGTGACGGCCGTGATGGCGCGCGCGTGGAGCTTGAGCCCGGCGATGAAGTGCAGAGCCAAGTCGGAACAGTTGGCGCTATAGCGCGCCGCCAGCTTGCCGGGCCGGAGCGCGCTCGGCGCGAACAGGTTCTCCCCGTTCTTGGCGTCGGCGAGCGACATGTTGAAGTGCGCGCCGCTGCGAAAGTCGTCGGCGAAAGGCTTGGGCATGAAGGAAGCGATCGCGCCCACCTGCTCGGCCACCTTCTTGACCATGTAGCGCAGAAAAATGAAGCGATCGGCCATGCCCAGGGCGTCGGTGTAGGCGAAGTCGAACTCGTACTGACCCTTGCCGCACTCCTGATCGTACGAGTACAGGCCCCAGCCCAGCTCCCTCATGTAGGCGGCCAAGGGCTCCAAAAAGCCCGCGCTTTCACTGGCCTGCGTCACGTCGTAGCAGGCGTTGGGGCCGCGAAACTCGGTCTTGGTGATCGGCGACAAGCGCCCCTGCTCGTCCCGGCGCAGCACGTAGAACTCGGGCTCGATGCCGAGGTTGAAGCGAAAGCCGAGCTTCTCGGCGCGCTCCAGCACCCGCCGCAAGATGCCGCGCGGATCGCCGGCGTAAGGCTCGCCGTGATAGTAGAGGTCGCTGGCGAACCAGGCGCGCGACTTGTCCCAGGGCAGCACGACGCCCGTGGCCAGATCGGGGACGGTGGCGCATTCGTCCTCTTGCGGACCCGCCAGGCCCAAGCCTTCGCAAGCGCCCACCGTGTACAGCTCGCTGCCGTCGCACATGTGCTCGAAGGCATCGATCGGCGTTTGCTTGGACTTGGGAATGCCGTGCACGTCGACGAAGGTCGCGAAGCAGCTCTTCACGCCGGCGTCCATCAAGCGCGCCTTGACGGAGGCGACCTGCTCGCGGTCGGCCTTGAAGCCTCGAGGCACACCGAAAGCGGGAGCAAACGCGTCAGCCATGCTGGGAGCGTAGCGGCTCGGGCATTTCGCGAGGGTTTCGCTGAGCTCGGGCCGCCCCGCTGCTGCTATGTTCAGCGCTCGATCACGGCGCTGGCGCATGGTCGCGCGCGAGCTCGTCGAGAAGCTGGCGGGCTTCACTCTGCCGATAACCGAACACGCCGGATGCAAAAGGCTGGAGCGCTCGCTTGGCCTCCTCGTCGCGCCCCAGCCTGAGCAGGCAGAGCGCGCGATTGTAGCGAGCCTCGACGGCCAGGCGTCCGCGCGGGGCCGCCCGCAGGTACGCATCCCAACCGACCAGCGCCCGCGCGTAGTCGTGGCTGCCGAAGTGCGCCTCGTGCGCCAGGCGATACAGGTCGCCGTCCTGATCGCTGAAGGCGGCGCTGGAGCTGGGTTTAGCGGCGGCCAGCGGCGCGGGCTCGCTGGCGCTGCTCGCGGCGGCGGCCGCCGGCGTGGGCGCC
>DATDEV010000679.1:0-3757 GCA_036522995.1 Polyangiaceae bacterium | reverse complement strand
CCCACCAGCGCGGCGACGCCGAACAGCGCCAGCACCACGACGCCTCCGCCCGCCAGCAGCATCCGGGTCGTGGCTGGGGTGGTGTCCTCGATCGGCACCGGCCTGGCCATCCGCGGGCCAGTTCGCGGGGCTGGCGTGGCTGGAAGCCAGAAGCCACAACTCTGGCAGCGCGCGCCCGAGGCGCGCACGTCCGCGCCACATTGGGGACACTCCTCAGCCGAGGCTACGGGCATGACCATCGACGATCCCTCGCAGCGCCGTGGGCGCCTAGGGGCTCATGGTAGCCGAAAGTCTTCCGTAATTTCAGCGATCTCGTAGGCGGGCTCGGCCTGCTTGGGCCGGATCCGGAATGCGAGTCGTTCGCCGAACAGTCGGGTCTTCCCGCTCCACGCCAGCGTGGGCGTCACGACCACGACCACCTCACCGGGGACGGCGGGCGGGATGACGCCATCCCGGAGCGCGCGGCTGGCGCTGGCGAAGGTGTAGGTGCGGAGCGCCTGAGGTGTGGCGACCACGCGACCGGCTAGGATCGTGTAGTCGAGCTGGGCCAGGCGCGCGCGCCACACTTGCTGCGCTGGCTGGCGACTGCCCTCCGAAACGACCCAGGCCTGGCTCGCGAACAGGGGATACAGGTCGCTGGTCGACTCCAGCAGCACCGCCATGAAAAAGCGGCTCACCAACGTGCGCGCTCCCTCGCTGTCGAGCGGGACCACCAGCGTGCGAATCTCCAGCGCCCCCTCGGGCGCGACGGCGTCTCGCCCGCCGTCGTCGGCCACGAAGCTGGGCGGTCGGCGCGCGACCTCGGGAAAGCTCGTCGTGGTAGGAAAATCGGGCCCGCGCTCCGCGCCGCCGCAGCCCAGTAGGAGCGTCGCCGCGAGCAGGCCCGCGCGCTTCACAGCGGCTCGACGCGCGGCTCGTCGCTACGGCTGAGATGCAGGATGGCGCGCTCGGGCGCCGCCTGAAAGCCGGCTGGAAGCGACTCGACGTCCGTCGCCACCAGCGAGAAGCACGAGCTCTCGATGCTAGGAATGCGGGCTTTGCGCAGCCCTTCCTCGCCCAGCAGCTCCTCGATCTCGAAGCGACCCTTCCAGCGGCGATAGCTCACCGAGCCGGTGCGGCTCACCGCGATCAGCTGCTCACCGTTGGTGACCAGGATGTCACCGTTGTTCTGGCCATGGCCTTCCTCGGCCGACAGTCGATCGACCAGCGCCACCGACGCGCGCAGCGCGGCGGCCACGTGATCGCCCTGCACGTGCGCGTCGTCCAAGTGCCCCGCATCGTGCAGGAACGACAGGAACAAGTAGAAGAAGCACTCGCTGTCGGTTTCGCCGCGCACGTTGCGACGCAGGAACTCTGGCTGCGATTCGAGCAACCGCGAGCGCAGCCGGTCGAAGCCGACGATGGTGCCCGTCTGGGCGAACAGCCAGGCGCGATAGCGAAACGGATGGGTATTTTCGGTGCGCAGCGCGCCCACGCTGGCGCGCCTGACATGCCCGAGCATGACGTCGGTGCGGATGTCCTCCGCGGCTTCGACCAGGTCGATCTCCGCGCGATCGTCGATCGGCCGCCGGCGGAGCAGCACCTCGCCGGACTGATAGAAGCCGAGCCCCCAGCCGAGCGGGTCTCCGTCGGGCCGCTTCGCGCGCAAAAGCGAACGATTAGCCTCGAGGACCCGCGCTCCAAGGTCCGCGCGGTTCCCAATAAAGCCGAACATGCGTGCCATGGATCTCGGGGTTCTAGGGCCCGGTGGGTGAAGCTCCGGACGCCTGCTCACAGCATACCGCTCGCAGGCCACTTCCGCACGCAGCTTTCGTGGTCCGGCCCCAACGAACGGGAATGTTTCGCGGCCTGCAGGCCGCGTCACACGGTGGATTTTGGCCGCGCAGCCAGCAAGCCGTTAGATTGCGGCTTCGCATGGACCGCCAAGCGTTCACTGAAGCACTGCTCGGAGTGATGGAGGGCAAGGAGCATTGGGCGTGGACGGAGTTCACCTCCGGGCGTGTGGCAGCCGAGCGCCTGCACATCCACTTGGAGCAGGAGTACGCCACGTACGTCCGCGATTTCCCGGTACTGGTGGCGCGGGCCTACGTCACGTGCCCGATTGCCGAGGTGAGGCGTGAGCTGATCGAGAATGTGTTCGAGGAAGAGACCGGACGCCTCGGGGCAGGTAGGCCCCATCCCGAGCTCTTCCTGGAATATCCACGGGGTCTCGGCATGGACTTGAAGCGCTTTCAGAGCATCGAGCTGCTGCCCGGCGCCGCGGCCTATCGCCGCTACCTGGATCAGTGCACGCTCGAGCGTGGCTGGGCGGTGGCGGCGGGTGTCACCACCCTATTCCTGGAGGGGACGAAATTCGATCGCGGAGAGCTGGATGAGACGGCCCCGCGCAGGCCGTCACCGCCGCTCGCGGAGCACCCACTCGTCAAGCACTACGGGCTGCCGCTCGAGGCGCTCGCCCTGACGCGCGCCCACCGTAGCGTCGAGGGGGGCCACCGCCAGTCGGCCTGGCGCAACTTGCTCGAGCACGTCACCGACCCGGCGGCGCAGCTCGAGGTCGTCTCGGCCATGCGCGGCGCGCTCGAGCATTGGCTCGGTTACCGTGACGATGTAGCGGCCGCGTGTGGAATTGTACGACGCGACGAGCGCGACTAAAGTCGCGGCTTCATGTCGAAGCCTCTGTTGCTGGCGGCCCTGTCCGCGCTGGCTTGTGGTGCCGTCTATCCTCAGCTTGCCACGCCGGTCAGGAACCCGCCCGGGGAGGTCGAGCTCAAGCCGCCGCCGCCCGATGACTTGCTGTTCCTCAAATTCGAGGGCGCGGTCATCCCCACGCGCACGCGCGACGGCCGCAGCTGGGATTCAGTGGGCGGGTCGCTGCCGGACGCTTTCGCCAAGCTGATCGTCGACGACAAGGTCATCCTCGAGACGGCGGTGCAAGGCAACACCCTGACTCCCACCTGGCCCGACCAGCGCCGCGCCAACTACCGGATCGCCCCCAATGCCTCGGTGCGGGTCGAGCTCTGGGACAGCAATCCGATCAGCAACCATCCCATCTGCGTGGCAGCGGTTCACGACCTGCACGTCGACGCCGTGTCCCAGGACTCGAAGACCATCAACTGCGATAGCGGCGCCGAGCTCAAGCTGATCGTCGACCGGGCCCACGGCAAGCTCGGCATCGGGCTCTTCTACGAGCTGCGGACCGAAGAGGTGGTGGTGACGCGCGTCCTGCATGAATCGCCAGCTGCCCGCGCTGGGCTTGCGCCAGGCGATCAATTGCTCAAGATTCAAGGCAAGCTGGTCAAGACCATGGTCGACGGCGAGGCCCAAAGCCTGATCAACGCCAACGCTGCCACCGGCGTCTCGTTGCTGGTGAAAAAGTCTGACAAAAGCCAGGTCGAAGTGAGTCTCAAAGAAGGCGCTATCTATCCCTTGGTCGAAGAAGGCGTGGCAGTCGATGGCTGAGCCGCTCGGCTCGGCGTCCAGCGCTGGCTACTCCTTGCCGCGCGACACGCTCGTGGTCCGGGGTCCTGACCGCAAGACCTGGCTGGATGGGCTGGTGACCTGCCTGGTGACGGGGGTGAGCCCCGGGGCCGCCGCGTACGGGCTGCTGCTGACCAAGCAGGGCAAGATCGTGAGCGACGTCTTCCTGGCAGACGATGGCAGCCAGCTGTTCCTCGGGCTGCCGCCCGGTCAAGGCGCGGTGGTGCGGGAGCTGCTCGATCGCTACCTGGTCATGGAGGACGCAGAGCTCACGGTGCCC